>NZ_CBDRFA010000066.1:0-48095 GCF_965343085.1 Nocardiopsis synnemataformans
GGTCGCCGCCGCGGCCGGGCCCCGCACCCGGGTGACCACTGACCGCCTACTGCGGGCTGCTCGCGATCTGGAGCAGGTTGCCGCAGGTGTCGTCGAGGACGGCGGTGGTGACCGGGCCCATCTCCAGGGGCTCCTGGGTGAACCGGACGCCGAGGCCGTGCAGGCGCTGGTACTCCGCCCGCACGTCGTCGACGGCGAACTGGGCGAGCGGGATGCCGTCCTTGACGAGGGCGTCGCGGTAGGGCCTGACGGCCGGGTGTGCGGCGGGTTCGAGGAGGAGTTCGGTGCCGTCGGGGTCGTCGGGCGAGACCACGGTCAGCCACCGGTCGTTCCCGCCCACCGGGACGTCGTGCTTCTTCACGAAGCCGAGGATCTCGGTGTAGAAGTGCTCGGCCCTGGCCTGGTCGTCGACGAAGATGCTGGTCAGATGGATCTTCACGGGGTGCTCTCCTCCGGTCCGGACGTGTCTGGCGGGAGCCAGCGTTCGGCGATCCGCCGCAGCGGGGCCGTGTTGAGGTCGTGGAACTTGTAGCGACCCTCTCGCCTGGTCTCGACGAGTCCGGCGGCCTCCAGCACGGCGAGGTGCTGGGAGACCGCCTGGCGCGAGATGCCGAGCTGGTGCTTCATGGCCAGCCGCGAGCAGATCTCGAACAACGTCTGGCCGGACTTCTCCGCGAGCTCGTCGAGGATGGTGCGTCGGGTGGGGTCGGCCAGGGCTTTGAAGAGGATGTCGGCCACGACCACCAGAATAGGCAAGTAGCTACTTGCCTGTCGAGTCGGGGCGCGCCGTGTCCCGGATCGATCTGTGCGGAGGTGGCGTCCACGGAACAGGTGCCGGGGCCGACCTCACCTCATGACCGGTCCGGCCCGCCGGGCGGAGCGCGTCAGCCCTCCACGCGTTCGCGCAGGATCTCCACACCGTCGCCGGTGAGCTCGTCCAGGTGCGCGGAGCGGCCGGTCATCGCCATGACCAGGGCGAGTGTGCCCCCGCGGACGAGCGGTCCGGTGCCGGAGGAGAACGGGCCGTCGGTGGCCTGGAGCCCCAACCCCTGAACACGGCTCTTGGCGACGACGACCTGGTCCGAGCCCCGGTAGTAGTCCGCCACGCGGGTCAGCGTGGCGATCGGACGAGCGCTGACGATGCCCAGGGGTCGCCGGACGTCCTCCCCGTGCACGATCGCCTCCCCCAGGATGGCGGACTTGGGCAGGGGCGGTGACGTCGTGCTCTCCACGATCCCCCGGAAGCGTGCGAGGGTCTCGGCCCCGGAGTTCCCCATCTGCTCCGCCAGGCGCATCGCGACCTGGGCGTCGAAGTCGAACCGGCAGCGGACGACCCCGGCCAGCCAGCGAAGGCCGTTGAGGGACGCCGACGACGTCAGGTGTGCGAGTACCTCGCGCACGGTCAGGCCCGCGCACAGCGACGGCGTCGCCCACTGTTCCTCGGTCAGGCCCGACAGGTCGTCGGCCAGCGCCGCCCGCTCCTGGTGGATCAGCGGCCACAGGTCCGCGCGGCCGCTCATCGGCGGGCTCCCTGGCGCGGACGGAGTGTCGGTGACGTCATCGGGCTCTCCTCGAAAGCAGGCTCTCGCCGTGCCCCCTGCGATGGTGGGCGGACGCCGGGATTATGACTCGGGCCTACGACAGTTTCGGGCCCGTCGCCCGCTGGCAGCGTGGTGCTCGTGCCACCCGCATCGCCGGGTTCCGGCACCGACCTCGTGACGCGGCGTGTCACTCACCTTGCGCCTCTTCCTCCGCGTAGGGCCTGAAGAGCACGTCGCGTTCCATCCACGACCCGTCGAGCAGTTCACTGCGCACCTCGCCCCGGACGATTCCCAGAAGAAGGTCGGTGGTGAGCAGGTCGTACCTCTCCCACACGTCGCCGTTCCGGTCCGAGACCCGGATCGGGTACGAATCGGCCGCCGCCTCGGGTGAGGCCTGCCAATAGAGCGTGACCCCCGTGCCGGTCGAGGCCCAGGGCAGCAGCCTGGAACCAGGGTCGAGATCGTCGGGCGACCCCACGACCTCGTCCTCGAACAGGTCCTGGAGCTGTTCGGACTCCAGTCCCGACCGTTCGAGGTCGACGTGCCTGAGACCGGGGCCGGGCGCCGGAACGTGGAGCCTCACGCAGTCCAGCCAGAGTCCGCCGCCTCCTGCGTCGAGAAGCTCGCGGTAGTCCTGCGGCACGGACGTCCCGAGCCGGTGCTCGACCCGTTCCCAGTCGAACGGGCCGGACAGCGGTGCGAGACGCGCCGTTTCGATCAACTGCTGAGCACTGGTTGTCATGCGGGTGCCTTCCTCGGGGTCGCTGGTCCAGGTCCGATCCGCCCGTGACGGAGCCCGTCAGCTCTCCGCCGCCGGTGGACGGCGGCCCGGGGACGGTCAGGCCCGCACACCGGGGTCGGGCGTGTGGAGGGCGGCGATCTCGGAGAGCACCCGATCGCGGGCCGCCTCGGCCGGGTGGACGTCCACGAGCACGTAGTAGGCCAACCCCTCGGCCAGGGCGACGAGCGTGACCGCCCGCTCCGCGGGGTCCAGGGCGCGGGGCACCGCGCCCCCGTCCTGTCCGCGGCGCAGCAGGTCCGCGACCTGGCCGTGGAAGCGCGCGTACTCCTCGCGCATGCGCCGGGCGATGGCCTCGTCGGACAGGGCGAGCGCGGTGAAGGCCTGGCGGACGCGCATGTGGGCGCGCGTGGCGTCGTCGTAGGGGATCAGCTCGGTGAGCACGGTCGTCAGGAGGCGGCGCGGGCTGCCGTCCGGGCCCGCCTTGGCGGCGATGCGCGCGGAGCTCAGGGCGTTGCCCCGGTCGAAGGCGGCCTCGATCATCTGGTGCTTGGCGGGGAAGTAGTGCTGGACGCGCCCGGGCGAGACCCCGGCGCGGGCCGCCACGCTGGTCTGGGACACGGCCGCCATGCCGTGTTCGGCCGCCACGGCGAGGACCGCGTCGGCGATCTCGCGTCGGCGCTGTGCGTGCTCGGTTCCCGGTCCCCGTGTCGGTGCGTTCACCCGGCCCCTTTCTCGATGTGCACACATTGCTTTGTGATCCCGTCGGCACTACCGTACAAACCAATGTAACCACATTGCTTTGCTGGAACGAGGTGGTCCCGTGCTCCGGATCCGGACCGGGGAGACGACTTCACGCCTGCTGCTCGCCCTGGTGTGCGCCGCGCAGCTCATGGTGGTGCTCGACGTGTCGGTGGTCAACGTCGCCCTGCCCTCGATCCGCTCCTCCCTGGGGTTCTCCGCGACGGAGCTGCCCTGGGTGGCGCACGCCTACACCCTGGCCTTCGGCGGCCTCCTCCTGCTGGGCGGACGGCTGGCCGACCTGTACGGACACCGGCGGGTGTTCACCGCCGGGCTCATGCTGTTCTGCGCGGCCAGCCTGCTGGGCGGGGCGGCCCCCTCCCCCGGCCTGCTGGTCGCCGCCCGCGCGCTCCAGGGGGTGGGCGCGGCGGTGCTGGCCCCCGCGACCCTGACCATCCTGACCACCTCCTTCCCCGAGGGGCGGGCCCGCGTGCGGGCGCTGGCCGCCTGGACCGCGGTGAGCGTGGCGGGCGGCGCGGTCGGCAACCTCGTCGGCGGCGCCCTGACCGAGGCGCTGTCCTGGCGGGCGATCCTGCTGGTCAACGTGCCCGTCGGCATCGCCGTGCTGGTCATGGCCCCCTACCTTCTGGGCCGGGAGCGCCAGGACCGGGTCCCGCACGGCCGGGACCGGCACGGCAGAAACCCGCGGGAGGGTCGCGGCGGACGGATCGACCTGCCCGGGGCCGTGACGGCGACCGGCGGGACGGCCGCGCTCACCTACGGCCTCACCCGGACGGCGGAACACGGCTGGGGAGACCCGGTCACGGTGGCAGTGCTGGCCGCGGGTGTCCTCGCCCTGGCGCTGTTCGCCGTGGTGGAGTCCCGTGCGCCCGCGCCCCTGCTGCCGCCTCGGCTCCTGCGCCGCCGCGCGGTCTGGGCGGGCAACGCCATGGTGTTCCTGGCCGGGGCCTGTTTCCAGGTGCCCATGTGGTACTTCCTCACCTTCTACATGCAGGACGAACTGGGTTTCGGTCCGCTGCTGACCGGTCTGGGCTTCCTGCCGCACACCCTGGTCACCATGGCCGTGGGCTGGCTGCTCACCCCGTGGCTGATGGGGTTCGTGCAGGCGCGTGTGTTGATCGGGGTCGGCTGCCTCACCGCGGCGGTGGGTTTCGCCTGGCAGGCGGCGGCGGTCTCGGAACAGACCTACGTCGCGGCGGTGCTGGGGCCCGCGGTCCTCATGTCCGTGGGCGGCGGCCTGTTCACCACTCCGCTGACCGCCGTCGTGACCTCGGGCGCCGCTCCCGGGGACGCGGGGGCCGTCTCCGGCCTGATGAACGCCGCCAAACAGACGGGCGGCGCCCTGGGCCTGGCCGCGCTGGTCACGTCGGCCGCCTCCGGGTACGCGCCCGAGGGCGACGCGTACGGCCTGGTCTTCGGTCTGCTCGCGGCCGTTCAGCTCGTGGCGGCCGCCCTGACACCGATGCTGCCGCGGGCCGCGCGACGGGACCCCTCCGAGGGCGCGTGAGCCCTCCGGAGGTTCAAGAAACCCTTTGGCCTGCGCTGACCCTCCGGGGAGACACGCCGACGTGCTTCCCCCGCAGGGTCACTCCGCCAGCCCGATCGAGGAAAGACGCATCAATATCACACTTCGGGGTAGCGCAACAGACAGGGACGAGGAACGTGCTCCGTTCGTCATGATCCGCCTGGCGGTGGGATGGCCGACCGGGTCACGGGACCGACAGACGAGGAGGAGAACGCCATGAGGAACCCCTTGAGGACGGCGAAGAACCAGCTGATGCGGCGCACCGGGCTGGCCCGCCCGGCACCGGGAAGGCACCCGCGTGCGGGTGGGCGAACCGGTGGACGCAGCAGCGACCCCCTGGCGATGGCCCGGCGGTTCGCCCGGTCCGCGGGCCGGTCCCGGGGCGGAAATCCTCTGGCGCGTGGCGGAAGCCCGCTGGGGCGCGGAGGCCCGGATCCGCTACGTGGTCCGGCGCGCCGAACGCCTCCGGGCCGACGGAGCAGCCCCGGTGGGACCGCCATGCGGTGGCTGAACTCCCTGACCAGGAAGCGCAGGCCCCGCATCTGACCCGGGCAGCGGACCCGGCGCGGCGAGGCAGCCGCCAGGCGCGGGAGACACCGGTTTCGGACACCACAGCGTGACACCACGGCATGACACCGCGGGGCGGGCCTCCAGGGGCCCGTCCCGCGGCCGTGCGTGCGGCTGGCGTCCGTACCGCCGGGACCGCGACAGTGGTCCGGGCCCACCCCCTTCCCGGCACCCGCGCACTCAGCCGATAATCGTCAAGGCAGCCGAAGGAGCGCAGCCGCACCACGAACAGTGACGCCGTAGGGAGCCGACCCGCGTGATCTCCGACTTCTCCTCCATCCGTGCGGTCTCCTTCGACGGGGACGAAACGCTGTGGGACTTCCGCACCGCCATGCGCCGGGCTCTCGACGACGCCGTCGCCCTCCTCGACGGCAGGGGCCTGGCACACGAGGCGGGGAGGGTGTCGGCCGATTGGCTGGCGGCGCTGCGCGACGAGGTCGCCCACGAACCCGATTTCGCTCGCGCCGCCATGGAGGAGATCCGCCTCGAGTCCTTCGTCCGCGCCGTGCGGCGCTGCGGCAGCGATGATCCCTCTCTCGTCACGGAGGTCCATGACAGGTACATGGCCACTCGGTTCGGCACGATGGCCCTCTACGCCGAAACCGCCGACGTGTTGGAGGAGTTGCGCACCCGCTACCCGTGCGTCCTGGTCACCAACGGCAACAGCGACCCCGAACGGCTGGGTGTCGGCGGCTACTTCGCCCACCGTGTGGTCGCGGCCGAATGCGGACTGCGCAAACCCGATCCGCGCATCTACTCCCACACGGCCGAACTCCTCGGTCTGCCGACCGCGTCCGTCCTCCACGTCGGAGACCACCCCGAGGAGGACGTCGCCGCCGCCGCTCGCGCGGGCATGCGCACGGTCCACGTCAACCGCACCGGCAGGCCCCTGCCAACCGGGCTGCGGGCCGACGCCGAGATCACCGACCTGACCGGCCTCGTGGAGCTGCTCCGTCGGTGACGCGCGCGGGGCGCACCGGTGGTCCGCCCGGACGGCACCGCTTCCCCGGTACCACCGGTGGGAGCGGGCCGCTCTCTGTCCGACCCGCTGTCTACGGTGGGGAGCATGACCCCGAACGAGGACCGCAACCGGCGGCTGCTGCGGGCGCGCGACGCGATGGACCGCCGCTTCGCCGAGCCCCTGGACGTCCCCGGGCTGGCGCGGGTGGCGCTGATGTCCCCCGCGCACTTCTCCCGCTCCTTCCGCACGGTCTTCGGCGAGACCCCGCACCGCTACCTCCAGCGCCGCAGGATCGAGCGGGCGATGGCACTGCTGCGCGAGAGCGACCACAGCGTCACCGACATCGCCCTCGCGGTCGGGTTCGACAGCCTCGGCACCTTCAGCCGCACGTTCCTGGCGGTGGTGGGCTCCCCGCCCTCGCGTTACCGCGGGCAGGCCCCGCCGGCGGCCGGAACGGTGTGCTTCGTCAAGGCGTGGACGCGACCGAGCAGTTTCGGAGAAGCGCGCGGCGGCCGCACACCCGTAACGTAGGACGCATGTTCGACAACATCTCCATCACCGCCGTCCGCGTCCTCGACCAGGACGAGGCACTCGACTTCTACGTCGGCAAGCTCGGCTTCCAGGTCAGCAACGACGTCGACATGGGCTTCATGCGCTGGCTCACGGTCGCGCTGCCCGAGGACCCCGACCGCCACCTGCTACTGGAGGTCCCCGGCCCGCCCGCGCTCAGCGAGGAGACCGCGGCGCAGGTGCGCGACCTGCTGACCAAGGGGGCCCTGGGCGTGGCCTGCATCCTCAACACGAGCGACTGCCGGGCCACCTACGACACCCTCAAGGCCCGGGGCGTGGAGTTCACCCAGGACGTGGTGGAACAGCCCTACGGAACCGACTGCGCGCTGCGCGACCCGTTCGGCAACCACATCCGCATCACCCAGCCCGCCGAGCGGGTCAGCGAGATCACGGACACGGACCTCAGGAGGTGGGTGCGCGGGGCCGAGGCCGACCAGCGGTAGCGAGCACCGGGAGCGGGCACCGGACCGGACGGAAGTACCGGTGCCCGCCGTTCGGGGAGACCCGCCGGTCAGTCCCGGCCGGAGTCCGGGGAGAGCCGCGGGTCGTCGGCGGCCAGGTGGCGGGTCGCCGGGCCGGTGTAGCCCGCCAGCACCGCCCTCGGGAGGGGCCCCTTGATGCGCGCTCCGCTCTGGCGCTCCTCCCAGGCGTGGGCGAGGATGCCCACGGAGCGGGAGAGGACGAACAGCCCCCGGGCCAGCTCCGAGGGGAAGCCCAGTGAGGCGTAGACGACCGCGGTGGCGGCGTCGATGTTCATCGGCACGGGACGTCCGCGCCCCCTGGCCAGCGCCTCCTCCAGTGCCAGGGCGGCCTCCAGCGGGCCCGCGGGGACGAGCCCGTCCTCGACCGCCTCGCGCACCAGGCCCAGGAGCGGGTCGCGGCGCGGGTCGCGCGGGTGGAAGCGGTGGCCGAAGCCGGGCACGTACGCGCCGCGCCCGCGGTACTCGGCGACCACCTCCTCGGCCACCCGCGCCACCGGGGTCCCGTCGGCGCCGCGCTCGGCCATCTCCTCCAGGAGGGCGACGCACTGCTGGCCAGCGCCGCCGTGCACGTCCCCGAGCAGGTTGACGCCGGTGGCGACGGCGTTGTTGAGGCCCACCCCGCAGCTGGCGGCCATCCGGGCGGCGGCGATGGAGGGCGCCTGCGGGCCGTGGTCCACGGCCGAGACCAGGGCGGCCTCCAGCAGGCGGGAGCGGCGCGGGTCGGGCAGCTCGCCGCGCAGCATGAGCCAGACCGTGTCCACGAACGAGACCCGGCCGATCAGCTCCTGCACCGGGTAGCCGCCCGGTTCGATCTCGCCGGGGGCGATCCGGATCAGCCCGGTCTGCCACCAGCGGCCGATCTCCTCATGGGTCATGGACGGCACGTCCGACGCGCTCATACCGCCCCCTCCTCGCGCAGTGCGTCGATCTCCTGATCGCTGAAGCCCGTCTCGCGCAGCACGTGCTCAGTGTGCTCGCCCAGCAGGGGCGGCGCCGTGCGGGGGCCCAGGGGCGCGCCGTCCACGCGGACGCCGCTGCCGAGCACGCGCAGCTCGCGTTCCTCCCCGCCGGGGAAGGGCAGCGTGTGCACCAGACCGCGGTGGGCCACCTGGTCCAGTTCCAGCGCCTGGGCCACGGTCAGCACGCGGGCGGCGGGCACCCCGACCCGGGCCAGCTCGCGCTCCCACTCCAGGGCGGACCGGGCGCCCAGGTGTTCCTCCAGGGCCTCTCGGAGGGCCTCGCGGTGGGTCTTGCGGTCCTCGCGCTGGGCGAAGCGGGGGTCGCGCGCCAGTTCGGGCGCGCCCACGACCGCGCACAGCGCCTCGAACTGCTCCTGCTTGTTGGCGGCGATGTTGAGCGCGCCGTCGGCGGTGGCGAAGGTGCCCGAGGGGGCCGCCGTGGCGTTCTCGTTGCCGATGGGGACCGGCTCGACGCCCGCGGACAGGTAGTTGGACACCCCCCAGCCCATCGCGGTGATCGCGGTCTCCAGCATGGACACGTCCACGCTGCTCCCCTGACCGGTGCGCTCCCTCCTGACCAGGGCGGTGCTGATCGCGAAGGCGGCGGCGAGGCCGCCCAGGACGTCGGCGATGGGGAAGCCCGCGCGCAGGGGGCCGGTGCCGGGGTTGCCGGTGGTGCTCATCATCCCCGACAGGCCCTGGATGATCTGGTCGTAGGCCGGGCGCCCGCTCAGCGGGCCGTCGGAGCCGAACCCGGACACCGCGCAGTAGACCAGGCCGGGGTTGATCGCGCTCAGGTGCTTCCAGCCGAAGCCCAGGCGCTCCAGCACGCCCGGCCGGAAGTTCTCCAGCAGCACGTCGGACCGGCGCACCAGGCGGGTCATGGCCTCCCGGCCGCCGGGGGTCTTCAGGTCCAGGGTCAGGGAGCGCTTGCCCGCGTTCTGCGCCAGGAACGACGCGCCCAGGCCGCGGCCGTTCAGCTCCGCGGAGGCGCCGAGCTGGCGCGCCAGGTCTCCGGAGCCGGGAACCTCGACCTTGACCACGTCGGCGCCCATGAGCGCCAGCTGGTACCCCGCGTAGGGTCCGGCCAGGACGTTGGTCATGTCCAGGACGCGCACCCCCGCGAGCGGAAGGCCCCTCTCCCCGGCCTCGGTCCCGGCCCCGGACCCGGCGTCGTTGCCGTTGTCGTTGTCGTTCAACGTCTCTCCCCCGTTCCGGGCCCCGCGGTCCCTCCCGAGGGGTCGAGCCCGATGTCGGTGATGCGGCGGGCGGCGTCGACCACCGCGGAGGTGAAGCCCTCCACGGCGGCGTCGGTGAAGCGGGCGGTGGGGCCGCCCACGGCCAGCGCGGCGACCGGCGCCCCGCCGGTGGGGCCGTAGACGGGCGCGGCCACGCCGGAGGCGCCCCGCTCGCGCTCGCCGTGGCTGACGGCGAACCCCCGGACGCGGGCCAGCTCCACCTCCTCGCGCAGGCGGCTGACGTGCCCGGGGCCGTGGGGGGAGGCGGCGGCCACGCGCAGCAGCAGGGACTCCCCCGCCCCGATGAGCAGCACCTTGCTGGCGCCCCCGCCCCACAGGACCATCTCGTCGCCGACGTTGACGACGTGGCGCAGCCGCTGGGGGCCCTCCTCCTTGGCCACGCACACGCGGGTGGCGTCGGCGCGGACGTAGAGGTTGACGGTCTCGGCGGTGTCGGCGACGAGTTCGCGCATGACGGACCGGACGGCCTCGGGCACCTGCCAGACGGCGTGCGCCAGGCGCGACCAGCGCAGGAGGCTGGGGCCGACCCCGACCCGGCCGTCGGGCGCCGTCCACAGCAGTCCGCGCTGCTCCAGGGTCGCGACCAGCCGCAGGACCGTGGTCTTGGCCAGGCCGGTGCGCTCCACCAGCTCCCGCGTGGAGTAGCGCTGGTTCCTCTCGTCGAACAGGTCGAGCAGGTCCAGGGCGCGCGCGACGCTGCGCACGGTGCCGCCGGAGTCGCCGTCAGGCATCTCTCCCCCTTCCGTTTGGTCCATCAGGTGGTTCGTTAAGACCATCAAGTGGAATCGCGCCGTCAGCGTAGCGCACCCCTCAGCGCACGGCCAGCCCGCCCCCCGAAGAGCGCCCGTCCTTGCGGCGACCGGACTGGCCTGGGCGGAAGCGGAGACCCACGCGGGGCTGTGCGCCGCAACACACTCGTTAACAAAAGGTTTCGGTTCGCCATTGACAGTGATCACGAGGGCTCGCATGATTTCCCAGACCACGAAACGGTCCCACTGGACCACCTAGTGGACCAGCGGACCGAAAGGGAGTGAAGGATGAACAGACAGCGGATCCTCCGTGCGTCGGGGGCCGTGGCCACCGTGCTCCTGGTGGGCGCCGCCGCGACGAACGCCGCGCTGTCCGACACGAGCGCGTCGGGGGCCCGCGCCAGGATCGACATCGTCGTCCCCGCCGACCCCGGCGGCGGCTGGGACCTGGTGGCACGCGAGGCGCAGCACTCCCTGCGCGTGAACGACATCGTCGACAACACCCAGGTCCTCAATCTCCCCGGCGCGGGAGGGACCATCGGCCTGGCGCAGACGGTGCGCCGCGAGGGCAGCGCCACGACCCTGATGACCACGGGCACGGTCATGATCGGCGGCATCATCGTCAACGACTCAGCCCAGACCCTGGAGGACGTGGTGCCCATCGCCCGCGTCGCCGACGACTACGAGGTCTTCGTGGTCCCCGCCGACTCCCCGCTGGAGGACATGGGCGACCTCATCGAGGCCTGGCAGGAGGACCCGGGCGCGGTCGCGGTCGGCGGCGGTTCCCTGGGCGGCACCGACCACCTCCTGGCGGGTCTGGCCGCCCAGTCGCAGGGCGTCGAGCCCCAGGCCGTCAACTACATCCCCTTCGCGGGCGGCGCGCAGGCGCTCACCTCGCTGCTCTCGGGCAGCCTCGACGTCGGCGTCTCGGGCTACAACGAGTTCAGCGACCAGGTGGAGGCGGGCAACATCCGCGTCCTGGGGGTCTCGGCCCACGAGCGCGTCGAGGGCATCGACGCCCCGACCCTGCCCGAGCAGGGCGTGGACGCGGTGCTGCCCAACTGGCGCGGGTTCATGGCCCCGCCCGGCATCACCGAGGCCGAGCGCGCGGAGCTCACCGCGATCGTGGAGGAGATGGTGCGCACCGACGAGTGGCGCGACACCCTCCAGCGCAACCGCTGGGACGACACCTTCCAGACCGGCCCCGAGTTCGAGGAGTTCCTCGCGGCCGAGATCGAACGCATCACCGACGTCACCGAGGACCTGGGACTGTCATGAGCCAGCACAGCACATCCACCGCCCCGGGCGGGCCCGGCGCGGAGCCGCGGGAGGGGCGGCGCACCTGGTGGAGGGGGCGCAGCGAGATCTTCGTCGGCCTGCTCACCATCGGGATCGGCGTGTTCGTGGGCGTGCAGACGCTCACCATGCACGTGCCCGACAACTCGGCCTCTCCGGGCCCCCAGCTCTTCCCCGCGATCGTCGCGGCGCTGATGCTCGTCCTCGGAGCGGCCCTGATCGTCCAGGTGGTCCTGCGCCCGGCGGCGCCGGAGCAGGCGCAGGAGGGCCCCGACCCCTCCGACGGCGCCGCGGGCGTGGTCGGCGACCTGGTCGAGGGGCGCGGCCCGGCCGTGAGCGCCCCCGCGGCCCACAGCGACTGGCGCGCCGTGGGCACCGTGCTCGGCGCGGTGGTGCTCTTCGCCCTGCTGTTGCAGCCGGTGGGCTGGCTGCTGTCCGGCGCGCTGCTGTTCTTCGGCGTGACCTGGGCCTTCGGCGGCAGGCGCCCGCTGTTCGAGGCCGCCGTCGCGCTGGCCTACTCGTCCGTGGTCCAGCTCGCCTTCGTCGGCGGGCTCGGCCTCAACCTGCCCGCCGGAATCCTGGGAGGGGTGCTGTAAGTGGAGACCCTCAGTCTGCTCGGCGGCGGATTCGCCGCCGCCCTCTCCCCCGAGAACCTGCTGTGGGCGTTCGTGGGCGTCCTGCTGGGCACCGCCGTGGGCGTGCTGCCCGGCCTGGGCTCGGCCATGGCCGTGGCCCTGCTGCTGCCCGTCACCTTCAAGCTGGACCCCACCGGGGCCTTCATCATGTTCACGGCGGTGTACTACGGCGGCCTCTTCGGCGACTCGACCACGTCGATCCTGATGAACACGCCCGGCAACAGCTCCGCGATCGCCACCGCGATCGAGGGGCACAGGATGGCGCTCAAGGGCCGGGCCTCCCAGGCCCTGGCCACGTCGGCGATCGGCGCGTTCACCGGTGCGGTGGTGGCCACGACGGTGGTCGCCTTCTTCTCCCAGGTGATCATCGACATCGCCCTGCGCTTCGGCCCCGCCGAGTACCTGGCGCTGGCGATCCTGGCCTTCGTCGCCACCTCGGCGGTGGTGGCCCAGTCCATGGTGCGCGGACTCATCGCGCTCTCCATCGGCCTGGCCATCGCGATGGTGGGCATCGACGCCCAGAGCGGCGCGGCGCGCTTCACCCTGGGCGTCCCCTCCCTGTTCGAGGGGATCAGCGTGGTCACGGTGACCGTGGGCCTGCTCGCTCTGGGCGAGGTGCTGCACGTGGTCTCGCGCGACTCCCGGGGCGGGGGCGCGGGAAACAGGCTCATCGCCACCACCGGCACCCCCTGGCTGAGCCTGCGCGACCTGCGCCGCGCCGTCCCGGCGTGGATCCGGGGGCTGGGCTTCGGCCTGCCCTTCGGCGCGATCCCGGCGGGCGGCTCGGAGATCCCGACCTTCCTGGCCTACGGCACCGAGCGCAAGCTCTCCCAGCTCAGGGCGCGCCGGGGCAAGCGGCCCGACGAGTTCGGCGACGGCGCCATCGAGGGCGTGGCCGCGCCCGAGTCGGCCGCCAGCGCCACCGCCGGAACCGCGATGGGCGCGCTGCTGGGCCTGGGTCTGCCGACCTCGGCCACGGCGGCGATCATGCTGGCCGCCTTCCAGCAGTACGGGATGCAGCCGGGTCCGCTGCTGTTCGAGCGCAACGCCGACCTGGTGTGGGCGCTGCTGGCCAGCCTGTTCGTCGGCAGCGTCATGCTGCTGGTCCTCAACCTGCCCTTCGCGCCGCTGTGGGCCAAGCTGCTGCTGATCCCGCGGCGCTACCTGTACGCGGGCATCACCGGTTTCGCGGCGCTGGGCGTGTACGCCGCGTCCTACTCCGTCACCGACCTGTGGCTGCTGATCGCCCTGGGGCTGCTCGGGTTCATGATGCGGCGGTACGAGATCCCGGTGGCGCCGGTGCTCATCGCGGTCATCCTCGGGCCGCTGGCCGAGACGGAGCTGCGCCGGGCCCTGGCCATCGGCCAGGGCGACGTGGGGGTGCTCTTCGCGGGGCCGATCACGATCGGGATCTACACGGTCCTCGTGGCCGCAGTGGCCCTGGTCGCCGTCCTGCGGGTGCGCGCCCGTGCCCGTTCGCGCGCGGCACGGCGTGAGGAGACCGTCGACGCGGGGTGAGCGTCGACGCGGGGGCCGGTCCTGGGTTTTCCGGGACCGGCCCCGCTGTGTGTGCGGAGGCGGGCGGTGAGGCCCGGTCCCAGCCGGTCGCGGCCGACCCCGAGCCCAACGTGTCAGTTTGTCTTGACAAGCTGGAACTGTCAGGCCAAACTGACAGCATGGACACGGATCGTTCGTCTTCCACCCTGGCCTCCGACGACCCCGCGACGGGGCTGCGCGCGGTGCTCGCGCTGCGCCGCCTCGCCGAACGGGTCGAGGCCAACCAGGTGGCCGCCGCCCGCCGGGCGGGCTGGTCCTGGCAGCAGATCGGTGACGCCCTGGGCGTCACCCGTCAGTCCATCCACGCCAAGTACGGAAGGTGAGAGCCACGATGGGCGCGCAACGGGATTTCGGCATGGGCCGGATGTACCTGGACGCCAACGCGGAGGCCCTGTACCGGGGCGACCGCAAGGTGGGGACCGAGCACGTGGTCCTGGCGCTGCTGGGCGACCCCGGTTCGGCCGCCGCCCGGGCCCTGGACGCGGACCTGCCCGCCGCCCGGCGGGCACTGGAACGGTTGGACGCGGACGCCCTGGCCTCGGTCGGCGTCCGGGCGGAGCCCTCCGGCCCGGTCCTGCCCGGCCGCGAGGGCGACCGCCTCGCACTGACCCCGGCGGCCAAGGCCGTCTTCACCGGGCTGCGCAAGGAGGCGGGGCGGGAGCGGGTCGGCACCGAACACGTCCTGCTCGGCCTGCTGGCCCGCACCAGGCCCGACCCGGCGGCCGAACTGCTGGACGCGCTGGAGGTGGACCGCGCCGCGGTCCGCGCCCGCCTGGGAAAGGGGTGAGACGACGATGCGCACTCCAGCCCCCGCGTACACGACCGGCTCGGTGACCTCCCGCGACGGCACCGTTCTGGGTTACCGGCGACTGGGCACCGGACCGGCGGTCGTGCTCGTGCACGGGTCGATGATGTCCTCCGCCAACTTCATGGGGCTGGGCGCCGCGCTCAGCGCCGACTTCACCGTGTACCTGCCCGACCGCAGGGGCCGCGGGCTGAGCGGTCCCCACGGCCCCGGCTTCACCTTGGAGCGCGCCGCCGAGGACGTGGCCGCGCTCGTGGAACACGCCGGAGCGCGCGACGTCTTCGGGCTCAGCGCCGGCGCCGTCCCCGTCCTGCGCTGGGCCCTCACCTGCCCCGAGGGGTACCGCGTCGCCCTGTACGAGCCGCCCCTGCCGGTCGGGGGCTCCTCGCCGACGGCCTGGTTGGAGCGCTACGAGCGCGAGATGGCCCGGGACCGGCTGGCCGCCGCGCTGGTGACCGTCGCCCGCGGGACGCAGGACTCCCCACTCATGGAGGTGCTGCCCCGGTGGCTGCTGGTTCCGCTCATGGGTCTGGCGCTGCGCGCCCAGGAGCGGCAGGGCGGCGACGAGGTTCCCCTGCGGAACCTGGTCCCCACCGTGGGCGCGGACGCCCGGATGGTCCGGGAGGCGACCGGACTGGTCGGGGACGCGGCCACCGTGCGCGCCGACCTCCTCCTGCTCGGCGGCAGCCGGAGCGCGCGCTACCTCAAGAACGCGCTGGACGCGCTGGAGGCCGCCGTCCCCCGGGCCCGGCGGGTGGAGCTGCGGGGCCTGGGGCACCTGGCCGCGGACAACGGCGGACGGCCCGACCGGGTCGCCCCCGCCCTGGCCGACTTCTTCGGCGCCCGTCCGGTGCCCCGCCCCTGATCCGCCGGGCCGGGAAACGGCCCGGGCAGGGTCAGGACCGCTCCCCCTCGTCCGCCGGTGAGGGGTCCCCTCCGGCGCGGGGAGCCTGGCCGGTTCCGGTGTCGGAGGGCTCCCCGGGCGCGGGCGCCTCCTCGGGGCGGGGCGCCGCGTCGCGGTGGCGCAGCGACAACAGGTAGCCCAGGCCCAGCACGATGGCCGTGCCGATGGCCGTGTACCAGGTGAAGCCGACCAGGTCGGGCTGGAAGAGGAACAGCCAGACCATGGTCGCCACCGCGACCGCGAAGGAGACCGTCGCGTCGAGCTGGCGGGCTCCGCGCACCCACAGTCCCAGGAAGAACGCGCCCAGCAGGCCGCCGTAGGTCAGGCTCGCCACGGACAGGCCCAGCTCCACAACCGGGTTGTCGGTACCGGTGAACATCGCCGCCGCCCCGATGAAGACCAGCCCCCAGCCGAGGGTGAACAGCCTGCCCAGCCGCAGGCCCTGGGCGTCGGTGAGCGTGCGCCTGCTGAACCGCTCGTACAGGTCGGCCATGGTCGAGGAGGACAGCGCCGACAGCGAGGACGACAGGGTGCTCATCGCCGCGGCCAGGATCCCCGCCAGCAGCAGGCCCGACAGGCCGACCGGCAGCCCCTCGACGATGAACGTCGGGAAGAGCTCGTCGGAGTTGGCCAGGCCCAGCTCGTCCACCGAGGCGCCCTCGAAGTAGGCGTACAGCGCCAGGCCCACGGTCAGGAACAGGGCGAACTGGAAGAACACCACGACGGCGCTGCCGATCACCGCCTTCTGGGCGTCGCGCAGGCTGCGGCAGCCCAGCAGCCGCTGCACGATGATCTGGTCGGCGCCGTGGGAGGCGGTGGAGAGCAGGGCGCCGCCGAGGACCGCGGTGACCGTCGCGTAGGGGGCCGAGATCGGGTTCGAGGTGAAGTCGAGGAACTGGGTCTTGCCCGCGTCGGCGGCCACCGCCAGGAAGTTCACGTCGAGGCTGCT
The DNA here is from genome assembly GCF_965343085.1 of Nocardiopsis synnemataformans. Lineage (NCBI taxonomy): Bacteria > Bacillati > Actinomycetota > Actinomycetes > Streptosporangiales > Nocardiopsidaceae > Nocardiopsis > Nocardiopsis synnemataformans. The sequence goes on from NZ_CBDRFA010000066.1 coordinate 16,261, forward strand.
CGTGATCACCACCAGGGCGGCGACGCCGCCGACCGCGTACACCGTCATCTGGAGGACGTCGACCCAGACCACGGCCCGGATACCGCCGACGAGGGTGTACAGGACCGTGACCACGCCGAGCAGCGCGATGATCGCGAAGTAGGACAGGTCGATCCCGTAGGAGTCCAGGATGATCTTGACGGGGATGGCCGCAGCGAACAGCCGCACCCCGTCCGCGAGCAGCCGCGTGAACAGGAACGCGACCGAGGCCGTGCCCTGCATGCCGCGGCCGAAGCGGATGCCGAGGTAGGCGTAGGCCGTGGTCATCTCGCCCCGGTAGTAGCGGGGCAGCAGCACGAAGGCCACGACCACCCGCCCGATCAGGTAGCCGACCGCCACCTGGAGGAACGTGACGTTGCCCAGGTAGGCCACGCCGGGGATGCTGATCACGGTCAGGGCGCTGGTCTCGGTGGCCACCACCGACAGGCACACCGCCCACCAGGGCAGCTGCCGGTTGCCGATGAAGTAGTCCTTGACGTCGCGCTGGCGGCCGGACAGCCTGAGGCCGAGCCAGGCCGAGCCCAGCAGGTACACCGCGATGACCACGAGGTCGATTGTCTGCACTGCGCTGCTCCGGGTGGTGGGGGGCGGGGGCTTACCGGTCCCGTGCCTCGACGCGCAGGCGCGCGGGGACGGTGGCCGCGGGTTCGGGGAGCCGGAGCGGCGAGGCGCCCGGTGTGAGACGTCCGGCCACCGGCGCGCGGCGGGCACCGGTGCAGGAGGGCACGGAACCGGGGAGCCCGTGCCAGGTGAGGAAGCCGATCAACGCGAACAGGTAGGCCTCCTTGGCGTCGCTGTCCAGTCCCAGGGCGTCGAACGTGGCCAGGCGCGCCGGGCGGAGCCGGTCGGCGAGGCGTTCCATGAGGACCGGGTTGCGGGTGCCACCGCCCGAGGCGAGCGCCTCGGTCACCCCGTGGGGGCGCAGCGCGTCGGCGACGGTGGCGGCGGTGAGTTCGACCAGGGTGGCCATCAGGTCCCCGTCGCCGGGCGTGCCGGTGGTGCGCAGCGCCGCGTCGAGGTAGCCGGGACCGAACAGCTCCAGCCCGGTGGTCTTGGGCGGGGGCAGGCGGTAGTAGGGCTCGGCGAGCAGGTGCTTGAGCAGGGCGGGGTCGGGACGGCCGGAGCGGGCGATCGCCCCGTCGGCGTCGAAGTCGGCGCGACCGCCGCTCACCCGGCGCGCGGCGGCGTCGAGCAGGGCGTTGCCGGGGCCGGTGTCGAAGGCCAGCGGCGGTTCCCCGCCCCGCAGGACGGTGACGTTGGCGATGCCGCCGAGGTTGAGGGCCGCGGTGGGTTCGGGGCGTGCGCCGAGCAGGAGGGCGTCGAGCACGCTGGCCAGCGGCGCGCCCTGCCCGCCCGCGGCCACGTCGGCCGTGCGCAGGTCCGAGACCACGGGCAGGCCGGTGGCCTCGGCGATCCATGCGGGCTGGCCCAGCTGGAGGGTGCCGTGGACCGTGGCGCCGTCGGCCCAGTGATCGGCCCAGTGGAACAGGGTCTGGCCGTGCGAGGCCACCAGGTCGGCCCGTCCCCCGGCGAGCTCGCCGACCGCGCGCAGCGCCGCGTCGGCGAACGCCCGGCCGACGCGGGTGTCGAGCTGGCAGACGGTCTCCATGGTCGTGCGGGCCGGGGGGAGGGCGCCGCGGATCATCTCCCGCAGGTCGCGCGGGTAGGGCGCGGTGCGGTGCCCCAGCGGTGTCAGGAGGACGAGGTCCCCGTCCAGGGCGATGCGGGCGGCGGCGACGTCGATGCCGTCGGCCGAGGTTCCCGAGGACAGGCCGATGACGATCACGCGGCCCCCGTCCGGGGGCGACGGGTCCGGGCGGTCGCGGGAGGTCTGGGCCCGGCCGTGGGAGGTCTGGGCCCGGCCGTGGAGGCGGGCGGTCCGGCGGCAGACCTGGGGGCGGGGAACCCGGGCCCGGCCGTGGGAGGAGGCGGGTCCTCCGGCCGGGCTCGGTGGACCTGACCCGCGGAAAACCCGTGGACACCACCCATGCGACCAGCCCTCCCGGTCTCGGAACGCGTACCAGCGGTATACCGCGCGTCGCGGCGCGTCAACCGTTCCCGGCGACCGGTACGGCGGTGTCCCCTGGTGCCGACGTGGTGGACAGCGTGGGCCAGACCGGCTCCGACGGCGGCCTGCCGGACGTGTCGGCGGTACCGACCGAGGAGCCGCGCGCACGGTCGGGGGAGCCGTTCACGCTGCCCGGCACCGGGGACGAGGGCAGCTGGCGGGTGCTGACCACCGCCCGGGAGGACGGCGGCGTCTTCGTGACCGCCCAGTTCCTGGGCTGGATCGAGGACCCCTCAGCGGCGCGTGTGCGGAGCTGGCCGCCGGAATGGGGGTGATCGGCGTCGAAGGCCAGTGGGGGTTGAACCCGGTGGCGGTGTCGTGTTCGCCGTTCCCGACCTCACCGGTCTGCGGATCGAAGCAGTCGGAGACGGTGCGGGCGGGCTGCCCGTCAGCCTCCCGGCCTTGGAGGACCGAGCTCGCGGTCGAACGCCTGACCGGCTGGCCCGTTCCTCCCAGAACCCGGCGGACGGGTCGGCTAGCGCGCCACCCGGTAGCGGAGGTAGACCACTTTCGAGTCGAAGGTGCGGGTCTCGATGAGTTCGAGGCTCACCCGGTGCTCGCGTTGGGGGAAGAAGGGAGTGCCACCGCCGACCAGCACCGGGTGGACCCTGGTCCGGTACTCGTCGATCAGGCCCAACGCGGCCGCCTCGGCGGCGAGAGCCGCGCCGCCGATCGCGATGTCGCCCTCCCCCGGATCGGCTCGCAATCGCTCGATCTCCTGCGCCAGGCCACCGGATGCCAGCCGGGCGTTTCCCCGCACCTCCGACAGGGTGGTGGAGAACACCACCTTCGGGAGCGCTTTCCAGATCGCGGCGAATTCGAGCGTCGAGTAGTCGAGCGACGGGTTCTGGTCGGCGGTCTCCCAGTACAGCATGGTCTCGTAGAGCCGTCGTCCCAGCAGATGGACGCCGGCCTCTCGTACCTCGTCGGTGGCGAGGCGAAAGACCTCCTCGTCGGGCTCCGCCCAGTCGATGGAGCCGTCCGGCCCGACGACGTAGCCGTCCAGCGACACGGCCATCGAGTAGGTCACTCTGCGCATCAGAAGTCCTCCTCCGTAACGGCTTCGACAGTATGACCACCGGACACCGCAGGACTCATCGCGACTCGCGGGATCCTCTGGGCCGAGTCACCTCACCGCTCCAGGATCCGGTGCGGGTCAGGGACCGGGCAGTCTTGGGGTTCGGGCACGGTGGTGCGGACCTTCTCGCGCGCAGGACGCTCAGCGAACCCACCTCACCGGGCTTCCGGGCGACGGCGGCGATCCGCTCGGCGAGCTGCTCACCCGCGGCCCGCGCCCCCGTGTCGCCCGCGGCCCCGGCCCGGGACACGGCCGACTCCAGGAGTTCGGTGGCGGTGCCGCTGGCGACCAGGTCCTGGTAGAGGTCGGCGTAGGCCTCCTCGTCGAGGTTGTGGAAGTCCTCGTCGGCAAGGAAGCGCTCCTTGAGCGCCCCGCTGCCGCCCATGGACATCCCGCCACCGGCCGCCTCCCGCCCCGGGTGCGGGCATTCCCTCCGGCGGTTCCATCCCCTCGGGGAAGAGCGAACCGGCGGAAGGGATAACACCGGCGGCGGGCGGGTAGCCGACCGCACGACGGGCCTGACCGGCGAGAACGCCGCGGGCCGGACGGGGGGACGATGCAGACCTTCCTGCCCCATCCCGGGTTCGCCGAGTGCGCGCGGGTGCTGGACGACCGCAGACTGGGCAAGCAGCGGGTGGAGACCATGCAGGTGCTGCGGGCCCTGGTGTGGCCCGAGTACGGGTGGAAGCGCCACCCGGCCGTGGCGATGTGGCGCGGTTTCGTGCCCGCGCTGGTGGGTTACGGAGTGGCGGTGTGCCGTGAGTGGCGCCGCCGCGGGTACGCCGACTCGGTGCTGCCCTCGCTGCTGGCCTTCACCGGGGGCCGCGTCCCCGAGGAGGAGGAACTGTGGGAGCGTGACATGCTCCCGCCGTGGCTGGGGGACGGTGCGCTGCACCTCTCGCACCGCTCGGCCCTGGTGTACAAGGACCCGGCGCACTACGAACCGCTGTTCCCCGGCACGCCCGGCGGCCTGCCCTACGTCTGGCCCCGGCCGGTCTTCCCCCGGTGGCCGCTGCGGCGCGGCACCTCCGCGGCGACACCGGTCGAGGAGGCCGCGGAACTGCTGGAGGCGGTCGCGCTGTCGGACGGGCAGGCCGCCGCCCTGGAACGGCTGGTCGACGGACGCAGCGCGTCGCTGCGGCTCACCGGCACCGGCGACACCCTGCCCGGCCTGCTCGCCGGACTGTGCACGCCCGGCGAGACGCTGTGGCTGGTGCCCGGACCGCCGCCGCCCAGGCCGAGGGGGAGCAGCGCCGCCCCGGGCCCCTCGGAGGCGGTGGGGCGGACCAGCCGGTCGACCGCGCGGCAGCCCGGTCCCGAGGACGAGGCGGCGATGCGCGAGGAGGTCAACGAACCCGAGTTCCGGTTTCGCAGGGTTCCTCCCGGGGACGGGGCGGAGGCACCCGTGCCGCTCTCGGCCGGGCTGGTCGTCCTCGACGGCGCCGAACTGCCCGAGCCGCGCTCGGCCCCGCTGGTGCTGCGCCTGTTGCCCGCGGTGGACGCCTAGGGTCGTTCCCAGGGGCGGTGCTTGGGGCGGAGTGGTCCCGGGCAGGAGACTCCGACAGCGACGCGGTCGTCCGCGTCACCGACCGCGCACACGAGAGGGCGGCACATGGATTCCGCGAGCGGACGAGCCAAGGGCGTGTCGAAGGCCGAGACCCCGCCTTCGCGCGCACGTTCCGCCTCGCCCAGGCGGACGCCCGGCCCGAGCAGGGCGGAGCTGGAGGCGGCCCGGGACAGGCTGGTCCCGGACGTGGTCGCTGAGGACCTGCGCGTGCTCTTCTGCGGGATCAACCCCGGCCTGACCTCGGGCGCCGTCGGACACCACTTCGCCAAGCCGGGAACGCGTTTTTGGCCCTCCCTGTACGGGTCCGGCTTCACTCCGCGCCAACTCAGGCCGGACGAGGAGGACGAACTCCTGTCCCTGGGCCTGGGCATCACCAACGTCGTCGAGCGGACCACGGCCCAGGCGGACGAGCTGAGCCGGGAGGAGATCGTGGAGGGCGGGCGCAGGCTGCGGGGGAAGGTCCTGCGGTGGCGGCCCCGGTGGCTGGCCGTCCTGGGCGTGACCGCCTACCGGGAGGCCTTCGCCGACCGCCGCGCGACGGTGGGGCCCCAGGACACGGAGATCGGCGGCACCCGGGTGTGGCTGCTGCCCAACCCCAGCGGCCGCAACGCGCACTGGCAGCTGGGGCCGCTCACCGAGGAGTTCGCGCGCCTGCGTCGCGCCGCCGGGACACCGGATTGGTCCGGCGGGACGGCCTGACCTCGGCCGCCCGGCACGCCGAAGCACCTCACCACGCGAGGGCGCACGCCGACCGGTGTGCCCATCCGCACCCACCGTTCCCCGGCCGGGTGCGCGGACACCGCGGCCTCGGTGTCCGGAAGGTGGAGCAGCACACGCCCGTCCTCGGTCACCGAGGCGAAGCCCCTGCCGCGCACCGAGAACGCGACCATGCCGAAGTGGACGCCCTCCTCGGCCTCCGGGAGGGCGAGCGCGGCCTTGCGCGGCTGGGACAGAGTGGTCACGGGGGCGATGCTGGACGTCCCCGCCGACATACGGCCGGTGCGCGCCCGGGCCGCGCGAGCCCCGTCGGCGCATGACATCTGTCATGCCCGTCCGGTGCGGATCGCAGGGGGAACCGGTGACCGGCGGCACCCTGTGGCGATCACGCTCCGTACTAGCGTGAAACCATGCACAGCAACGACGGCCGCTCCCCTCGGACGCCGCTCCCGCGACCGGACCCCGCGTTCTCCACGACTCCGGGTGCCGGACCGGCTCAGGCCCCCGCGCGCACGCCCTCCGCGCTCTCCTGTCCGGCCGCGCCGAGCCCGCGCCGCCGCGGTCCGCGGCCCGTCCCGCCGGGCGTGGAGTACCACCGCGTGCTCGCCGGGGACAAGCGCCGCATCGGGCGCGGCGTCCTCGCGATCGTGCTCCTGCTGGTGGGGATGTTCGCCTTCAGCGTCGTCTTCTCCCAGGCCGCCGCCCTCGTCGACACGCAGATGGACAGGACCAATCCGGCGGCGGGCGGCACCGACTACACGCCGCTCTACCACGGCGCGACCATGTTCTCGCTCGCGCTGCTCATCCCGTGGAGCATGCTCATCCAGCGGTGGCTCTACGGCGTGAAGGGCGCCTCGCTGCACTCGGTGGTGTCGGGTTTCCGGTTCGACGTGTTCGGCCGGGCACTCCTGTTCATCGGCCCCCTCTGGCTGGTCGCCTCGGTCGTCCAGAGCGTCCTCATGCCCGAGGAGCAGACCTACTGGTCGTCCGCCGACCTGGTCGGCATGTTCGCCGTCACCCTCCTGCTGACGCCCCTACAGTCCGCCGGTGAGGAGTACGGCCTGCGCGGACTGGTCTTCCGGGTCGCCGGGAGCTGGAGCCGGGGGCCGCGCACGGCGCTGGTCCTGGGCGTCCTCGTCTCCAGCCTGGCGTTCATGGTCATCCACCTCTCGACCGACCCGTGGTTCAGCCTCCTGTACTTCACGATCGCCGTCAGCCTGGCCGTCATCACCTGGCGCACCGGCGGGATCGAGGTCGCGGTCGTCGTCCACACGCTGAACAACACTCTGCTCTTCCTCCTCGACACCGCCTTGCACACCGACATCGGCGCCTCCATCACGGACCGGGCGGCGGGTGCCGGATCGCCCGCCGTGCTCGTGCCCATCGTCAGCGTCGTCGTGGTCACGGCGGTGGTGTGGGTGCGCACGCTCAGGACGGGACCGGCCCTGACCCCCGCGAACCCCCAGCCGGTGCGGGTGTGACGGAACAATGACGGCCATGAGCAACCCGCCCCTGGTCGGCGCACGCAGGTTCGAGACCTACGTGCGCTGGTCCGCCTACATAGCCGTCTCGCTTCCGTCCGGCACCCTCCTCAGGAGCGCGGTGGAGGCCGACCGGCTCACCGGAGCGCCCCTGGCCGCGCTGGTCACGGCGGGTGCGCTGTGCCTCACCCTGGTCATCGGGAACATCCTCGTCACCAGGTGGAGCATCGACGTCGTCGTCGGGCGCGCGCGGCGGTTTCGCGTCGGCGGTGTCATCGCGTGGGCGCTGGTCCTCGCGTCCTTCGTCACCGTGACCCTGACGATTCCCCTGCCCGCGATGGGCATGACCGCCGCGGCGGCGATCGGTTCGGTCGCCGCGAGCTTCGCCCCCGTCCTGCACTCTCGCCGGGCGCTGTTGCTCAACGCGGTGGCCCTGGTGCTGACCGTCCCGCTCGTGGGCGTCGCGGATCTCGCGGTCCTGCTGGTCGGGGCGGTGATGATCAGCGCTGTCCTGTGGCTGTGCTGGTCGAGCGCGTGGATGCTGCGGGTGCTGCGCGAACTCCAGGCGGCCCACGAGGACCGCGCCGCGCTCGCACTGGCCAACGAACGCCTGCGCATCTCCCGCGACCTGCACGACGTGTTCGGCCGCACCCTGGCCACGATCGCGGTCAAGAGCTCACTGGCCTCCGAACTCGTCCAGCGCGGCCACGGCGAACGGGCCGCGACGGAGATCACCGCGGTCCGCAAGCTGGCGGAGGAGGCGGGCACCGAGGTCCGCCGCGTCGTACGCGGCGAACTCCGCACGACCTGGGACGACGAGCTCTCGGGCGCCCGGTCGCTGCTCAGGTCCGCAGGCGTCCGCTGCACGGTGACCGGCGACCCCGTGCCCCAGCGGTGCGCCGAAGCGCTCGCCTGGGTCGTGCGCGAGGGCGTCACCAACCTGCTGCGCCACGCCTCGGCCACCCAGGTCACCATCGCGACCGCGAACGAGGACGCGGAGGTGCACCTGACCATCGCCAACGACGGGGCCGGTCCCCCGTGCTCCGCGCAGGACGGCGAGGGCACGGGGCTGCGCGCGATGTCCGAGCGCCTGCACGCGCTCGGCGGACGCGTCACGGCGCGCCGTGACGGAGACTGGTTCCTGCTCGACGCCGCGCTCCCGCTCCCGAAGGACACCTCAGCATGACCCGCATCCTCGTCGCCGACGACGAACACCTCATCCGCGACGCCATCGCCGGACTGCTCGACCTGGAGGAGGACTTCGAGGTCGTCGCCCAGGCGGCCTCGGGCGAGGAGGCGCTGGCCATGGCCCTCAAACTCCGCCCCGACGTGGCCCTGCTCGACCTGCAACTGCCCGGCCCCGACGGCATCGAGATCGCCCGCAGGCTCGCCACCGAGCTGCCCTCGTGCCGGTGCGTCATCGTCACCTCGCACGGCCGCCCCGGCTACCTGAAGTCGGCCCTGGCCGCGGGTGTGAACGGCTTCCTGCCCAAGACCGTGTCCTCACGCACCTTCGCCGAGGTCGTGCGCAAGGTCGCGGCCGGGGGCCGCTACGTCGATCCCGAACTCGCGGCCGAGGCGATCAGCGCGGGCGACTCCCCGCTCAGCCCGCGCGAGGCCGACGTGCTGGCCCTGGCCCGCGACGGCGCGCCCGTGGAGGAGATCGCCCGGCGCGTCTCGCTCTCCCGGGGGACCGTGCGCAACTACCTCGCGGCCGCCGTCGCCAAGCTCCACGCCGCCAACCGCCACGAGGCCGCGCGCGTCGCCGCCGAACACGGCTGGATCTGAACCGGGCCGGACCTGTTCGCGGCGGCCTTCCTGCGGGCGGGGGGAAAGGTTCGGCCACCGCGACCAGCGGTGCCGCAACCAGCGGTGCCGCAAACCACGTCCGGGCTCCGGCGGGGCCGGAGCCCGGCGCCCGGCGCCCGCCAATCCCGTGCCCGCTGACCCTGGACCCGCTAGGCCGTGTTTTGGGTAGCGGGTGAGTCCTGGGCGGACAGTTCTATGGCCAGTTCCATACAGCGCCATCGGGCTGGGGAGAAGTCGTAGGGCATCTTGCTGATGGCTTTGACCATGCTCATGGAGCCTGCCTCCCGCTTGCCGGGGATGAAGTTGCCCTCGTCATCGGTGGGAGGGGGGTGCAAAATGTCCCAGGCGTCGAAGAGGGCATCGTCGTCCTTCTCCAGGCCGGACTCCTCGATGACGGCATGCAGGGCGCTTTCGAAGGCGTGCCGTTCGGCGGCCACGTGAGCCACCCGTGGATCATCGACGGCGACACTGTCGTCGAGTGCCTCCTCGGCGCTATCGAGGCGGTCGGAGTCCTCCCGCAGAGTGGGATGCGTGGCCAAGGCGATGAAGCGGGTGGCCTGGACAGCCGCGCCGAGCGGGCCGAAGATCCGCTCAGTGACCAGCAGAGTGTCCAGGTCCGCCTGACGCAGGGAGCCCTCGGGCAGGCTCTTGAGACGGCCGGTGACGAAGTCGGAGAGCAGGCCCATCCGGCTGCCTTCGGTGCGCATCCGCTGCACGGCGGTCCGTTGCCGCCCCAGTTCTGTCTCCTGCTCGGCGAGGGTTTCCTCCAACCGCTCCAGGACGCCCGCGATACCGTCTGCGCTGTCGGCGCCGGCGGAAGCCGTGCCGGTGGTGAAGGCGTCACGGATGTCGTCGAGAGCGATCCCGGCGTCGGCCATCCTGAGAACCCACAGCAGGCGGATCATGTCCTCGTACCCGTAGCGGCGACGGCCATCGCCGCCCCGCTCAGGCTCGGGGAGCAGCCCGATCTCGTGGTAATGACGGATCGCCCGTGGCGTGGTGCCGGCGAAGGCCGCCGCGTCACCGATCTTGACCTGGCGGGGTGGCATGAAGGACGAATACACGAGCAGGGACCTTTCCTCAAGGGACCGGGACGTAGGACCACCGAACCACATGCCGCTACGGAAGGTGCAACCCCATACACACCGCCCCGCGCCAATGCCAGGAAACGCGCCCTTCCTCCGTCATGACCGCAGGCCCGTCCTTTCCTGCTGGGGCGTCCGCACGACGGCAGGCTGCGGGTTCACAGCCACTGATGAATCGCCGCGACCCGAACCGTCGCCTCGGACCGAACCGCAAGTTTGCCGAACCGGGTCGGCACGGCCCGGTGCTGCTTGAGACGGCTGATCCCGCATTCGACCGCGTGCCGGACCTGGTAGTCCTCGCGGTCGAAGACGGGCGGACGGCCACCGCCACAGCCGCGGCACCTGCGGCTTGTGCCCACCGCAGGCAGCAACGACTCCAGCACCGACCACTGCCCATCAGAAAGATCCCCTCGCCCCACATCTTGATCATCACCGTGCAGGGCGCGCACACAGGAATCCGAACCTACAACACGGCCTAACCCTGGGCCGCGGCCAGGAGGACGTCCACCAGCCGGTCGGCGGCGTCCGGACGCCCGTGCTCGCGGGCCCGTTCCGCGATCTGCGCGCGCCGCCGCGGGTCGGCCAGCAGCGGTTCCACCGCCGCCTGGAGCCCCTGGGCGTTGACTTGGTCCAGCAGCGCCACCGCCGCGCCCGACTCCTGGAGGTGGCGGGCGTTGTGGCGCTGCTCGTCGCCCGCGGACGAGGCCAGCGGGACGAACACGGCGGCCTTGCCCAGCGCGGTCAGCTCCGCGATCGTCCCCGCGCCGCTGCGGGAGACCACCACGTCGGCCAGCGCCAGCACGTCGGGGAGTTCGGGGCCCACGAAGTCCGTCAGGTGGTATCTCTCGGCGAGGCCGGGCGGGAGCTGCGCCGCACTGCGGCGCGCCTCCTCCAGGTTCGCCGGCCCGCACTGGTGCACGACGTTGGCGCGCGCGAGCAGCCAGGGCAGGATGTCGCGGATCATGCCGTTGATCTGCACGGCCCCCTGCGCCCCGCCCGTGACGTAGACGGTGGGCAGCGAGGAGTCGTAGCCGGTGAACCCGAGTTCCTTGGGCGCCCGGTCGGCCTGCCCGGTCAGCACCTCGGGGCGCACCGGGTTACCGGTGATGACCGCGTTGTCGCGCGCGGAGTCGGGCAGCAGCTCGGTCGTGGACGGGGAGGACACCGCCACACGGGCCGCGACGCGGGCGAGGACCTTGTTGGCCAGGCCCAGCCGGACCGTCTGCTCGTGCACCACGAGGGGACGGCGGCACATCTTCGCGGCCAGGCCCACGGGCACGGCCACGTAGCCGCCGGTGGCCAGCACCACGTCGGGGGCGAAGTCCGAGACCAGCGCGCGGGCCTGCGCGACGCCCCGGGGGACGTTGCTCATGTCCTTGATGTTGGCCCGCGAGGCGAGCTTGAGGGGGTTCTTCGAACGCCGGATCTTGCCGGTCGCGACCGACTCGAAGGCGATCCCGTTGGCGGCCGCGACCCGGGACTCCAGGCTGTCCGCCGTGCCCACCCACAGCACGTGCAGGGCGATCCCGGCCGCCGCCAGCCGGTCACGCAGCGCGCGGACGGCGGTGAGGGCCGGATAGGTGTGCCCGCCTGTCCCTCCTCCGGTCACGATCAGGCGCATGTCCCGTGCAGGGGGGTTGCCGCTGTTCACCAGTTCCTCCCGGAGGATGCCCCGGAGCGGGGCCGCAAGAAGCTACCGACAGAGAAAAGGGCCACACGCGAGCGGCGCGGCGCTCGTCCTGTGCCCAACAGCACCGTAGCCGCCGCCGGACCCGCCCCGGAACGCCCCCCGCTCCGGCCGGAGTGGGGACAGCCACACCGGCCCCTCCCGGAGGTGGGCCGGACCGCCAGAACACCGCCGTGGGCTCCTCACCGCGCCGACGTCCTGTCCGCCGAACGGAAACGGCACCGGTGAGAGGGAGAGCGGAGAACACGTCCGGCCATGGAACCCGCGTTCCCCGGAATATCAGGAACGCCACCGTGCCGCACGGGGAGGGTGGGACCGAGGAAGCCTCACGGGTGGGCAGCGGTTCGGCTGAACACGCGCCGGGAGTGCGTGTCCGGTCGGCCCTGAGTCCGCTCCCCGCCACACACGAAGCCCAGAAAAGGGTTTGCGCGAGGTAATTTCACACCCCGCAGCGAACGCCACCACCAGCACGTTCATCCGAAAAAGAGACAGGGGCACCCGTTTCCAGTCGAACAGACAAGAACCACACAAGCCGACTCCAGAAACATTTCAGTTTTCCCAGAACCACCTTCACCAGAAAATGCACGTGCAGAATATCGAGCACCAATACAAAGAGGACAAAGGAAGTTTCAACAATCCCAACGGGGCACACATATATGCAAGAACGATAAACGGGGGCACTTCCCAACAAGGATCCGCCGGTGAGACTCTGCGTTCTGGGTTCCATCCATCTGAGCAGCGACGGACGCCACGTCACCCTGACCACCGGCAAGGAACGCGCACTCCTTGCCGCGCTGGCACTGACCAGCCCGGCGCGGCTTCCCCTCCGGGAGTTGGCCGACCGGCTCTGGAACGGCTCGCCCCCGGAGGGGTACCGCGGCACACTGCACACCTACGTCACGCGCCTGCGGGGCAAGATCGAGGCAGTGGGGCTGGACCGCGGCATCCTGTCCCACACCGCCGAGGGCTACCTGCTGCGCCTCCCCGCCCAGGCGCTGGACTGGGAGCGCTTCCGGAGCCTGCGCTCACGCGCCCGGGCCCTGCACCAGGCGGGCCGGTCCGCCGAGGCGCGCGCGGCCCTGGAGGAGGCGCTCGCACTGTGGAAGGGGCCTCCCCTGCCCGGTGTGGGCGGGCGCTGGGTCGAGCAGCTGCGTGTGGCCATGGAACGCTCCCACCAGGACGCACTGGCGCTGTGGGCCTCGTTGGCCATCGCCGAGGGCGACCACGCGGAGGCGGTGGAGGTCCTGGGTTCGGCCCTGGTCGCCTACCCCGTCAACGAGCCCCTGCACGGCCACCTCCTGCACGGGCTCCACGCCCTGGGCCGGACCGCCGACGCCCTCGCGGCCTACCAGCGGCTGCGGGAGCGGCTGTCCGAGGAGCTGGGCGTGGACCCCTCCCCGGCGCTCCGGCGGCGGTTCGAACTGCTGCTGCGGGCGACCGCTGGCCCGGATGGGGGCGGTGAGCCGAAGGCCGCACCGCCCCCGGGCGGGAAGCCCCGGCCGATCGTCGACAACCTGGCGCGCGAGCCCCGGCACTTTCGAGGACGCACCGCACAGACGCGCCTGCTCTGCTCGCGTCTGCGGGAGACGGAGTCCGGCTTCGCCCACCTGTGGGTCGTCTGCGGGATGGCGGGTGTGGGCAAGAGCCAGTTGAGCCTGCACGTGGCCCACCGGGTCAAGGACCTCTACCCCGACGCCCGGCTGTCGGTGGACCTGCGCGGGCACGACGAGCGGCTCGCCCCCCTGACAGCGGAGGAGGCCCTCACCGAACTCATGCGCCTGCTGCGCGTCCCGGTACCGCCCACCGTGCTGAGCCTGGCCGAACGCGTCGCGCTGTGGCGCGAGCACACGCGGTCGATGCGCCTGCTGCTCCTCCTCGAAGACGCCGCCAGCGCCGAACAGGTCCTTCCGCTGCTCCCCAGCGGAACACGGTGCGCGGTGGTGATCAGCAGCCGTTTCCAACTTCCGGAGATCGACGGCGCCGACCACCTGCCGCTCGGGCTTCCCTCCGACGACGAGTGCGCCGAGATGTTCACCGCCGCCCTCGACCGGCCCTGGGGCGAGGAGGAGGCCGACACCCTCGCCGAGATCATCGACCGGTGCGACAGGCTGCCGATGGCCGTCGGACTGATGGCGAACCTGGCCCAGATCCATCCGTCGTGGTCGCCGCGCGACCTGCTGCACCGGCTGCCCTCACCCTCCTTCCCGGGATTGAGCGCCTTCCGGGTGGGGGGCCGGGACCTCTCACGCATCTTCGACGTGTCCCTGGGCGCCCTGGGCCCGAGGGCCCGGGACGCCTTCCTCCTGCTGGGGCTGCACCCCACCCGCGGCATGGACGGGCGGGTGGCGGCGGCGCTGGTCGGCCCCGACGAGCACGCCTCACGGCAGGCCCTCATGGACCTGGTGAGCGCCCACCTGCTGAACGAGCCGGAGCCCGACCGCTACGAGGTGCACGCCCTGCTCCAGGTTCACGCCCGCCACCGCGCGCACGACGGTCTGTCCCCGGAGCAGGCCCACGCGGCAAAGCAGCGGATGTACGCGGCCTATCTGGATCTGACGAGCCGGGCCGACCGGGCCCTGCACCCGCACCGGCCCGGGCGCGACAGTCACGAGCCGTCCCCGACCGGGGAGCGGTGGCCGGAGGAGAGGGCCATGGCGTGGTTCCGGCGTGAACTGGCGACCGTGCTCACCGTGGTGACGGAGGCGGACCAGCACGGCGCGGGCCGCACCGCCCTACAGCTGGCGCGGGTGGTGTGCGACCACATGGACGCGCACGGCCCCTGGCCCGAGGCGGTCACCCTGCACACCGCCATGGTGGAGTGGGCGCGCGATCACGGGGAGGACCGTGAGCGGGCCAGGGCCCACTTCGACCTGGCACGCGCGCTTCTGCGCGTGGGAGAGCTGGATCGGGCCGCAGAGCACAACCGAACGGCCCATGAGCGGTGGTCCGAGGCCGGGGATCCTCTGGGACAGGCGTGGGCCGTGGCCCAGCGGGCGATGATCTCCTTTGTCGCCAACGACTACGCGGGGAGCCGGACCCTCGTCGAGCGGGCGCTGGAGACGTTCGAGGCGTGTGGAGACCGCCCCGGACTGGTGTTCTGCCTGCGAGTGCGCGGGCTGTGCCATCTCGCGGTGAGCGCCGCACACGAGGGAATCGCCGACCTCAGCGACGCCGCCGCGGTACTGGAACGCTCGCGGGACCCGCAGTTGCTCATGGAGGTGCGGATCAACCTGGCGGGTGCCTTCCAGCAGCTGGGGTACCACCGCCAGGCCTGGGCGCTGTGCGAGATGGTCCTGACCACGGCTCGCCAGCGCGGCGACAGGCGCAAGGAGGCGTTCGCCCTGACGAACATGGGGGAGCTGTCCCTGCAACGGGGGCGACCGGAGCGGGCCGTGCCGTGCCTCCGGGAAGCCCTGGAAATCCTCGAGACCTTTCGCGACCCGTGGACGACGGGCACGGTCCTGACGACCCTGGGGGCCGCCCAGACCGCCACGGGACATCTGGCCCAGGCCCGGACCCACTTCCGCCGCGGCCTGGCCATGGGTGAGTTCCTCAATCCCCTCGCGACCGTCGACAGCCTGCTGGGGCTGGCCCGCATCGAAGCGACGGACGGAGACAGCGCACTCGTGGGCAGCTACCTACGGAGGGCGGCCTCAACGGCCGAGCGACACGGTCTGCGCAAGGAGCGGGCGGAGGCACTACGTGCCTTGGGCCAGCACCTGAGCTCGCTCGGCGAGGCGGCCGAGGGGCGCGCGTGCCTGAGCCGATCCGAGGCGATCTTCATCGAACTCGGTTCCGCCGAAGCGCAGATCGTGCGGTCACTGCTGGATATCTCACCAAACAGGTAGGAAAAGGCTTTTATCTGGCCCAAATCTCAGGATGCAATCGCTACACTCGTAGCCAGACTGACACCAGTCTGGAGCCATGTGTCTGACATGTGCTCTTTGCGGTAAAAGACGGGACGCCCCAGTTGCCTCTGGGGCGTCCCTCTTTCATCGCGCTACGACCGACCCCTGACACTGCTCCGAGGGCGACGCAGGGGCCCGACGCGAGAGATGGCGATGAAGACAATAAGTATACTCCTCCTGAGTTCCCTCCTTGTCATGACTCCGCACACCTGGGCTTACATTTGGGAAGTCCCGCTTACCCCAATGGTGGTGCTTGGCTAACCCTTAGGTTAGCTTGGCCGGCAGGGCCTGACGCCGTTGGCGTTGGGCCCTATTTCTTTTCCCGAGTACCGTTTCCGCTGGCCCCTTCCTCACGCCTTGCGAGGTCCCAAGCATGCGCACGTGCAAATGCACGATTCAACCAAGGCGAGAGCGCACGACGGTTTCAGAGAGCCGCCCGCCAGGGAAAATAAATCAACACCGAAAAAGAAGGACCTGAACTCAGCCCGCACCTTGAGCCCCTTACGCACCATTCGTCACAGGTGCTTAGGAGACCACGTGGACTCCCCCGGTCACACCTCCCCGACCACCGACGCGGGCACGCGGACCAACGCCGTGCGCGGCGACATCAGCGGAACGGCCGTCCAGGTCGGCTCACTCCACGGGGACGTGAACCTGCACCTCGCACCCGCGGCCGACCGCGTCCCCCGCCAGCTCCCCGCCTCACCCGCCGTCTTCGTCGACCGGCCCCACCCCATGCGGGCGTTGGAGACGGCCGTGTCGCGCGCGCACGCCCGGGGCCGCCACGCGCTGGTGGTGATCACGGGCTCCGCGGGAGTGGGCAAGTCCGCCCTGGCGGTGGAGTTCCTGCGCGCGCACCCGGAGCTGGGCGGCGGCGGGCAGCTGTTCGTGGACCTGCACGGCTTCTCCCCCGGGCCGCCCGCCGATCCCCACGACGTGCTGGACGTGCTGCTCCGCGCCGTGGGCGTGCAGATCGGGACGGCACCGGCGGACCTCGCCACACGCGCGGCCTGGTGGAGGTCGGCCACCGCGCACGCACCCGTGGCGCTGCTGTTGGACGACGCCCTCTCCGCGGCCCAGGTCCGCGCCCTGCTGCCCGGGGGCGAGCGCGGCACGGTCGTGGTCACCACGCGTCTGCGTCTGGCCGGGCTGCGCCTGGACGGCGGACAGTTCGTCGACCTGCCGCCGATGACGGGGGCCGAGGGCGTGGCCCTGCTCTCCGAACTCAGCGGCCACTCCCCCACCGGGGAGGCCGACCGGGAGGCCATGCACGGCGTCGTCTCCCTGTGCTCGGCGCTACCGGTGGCCGTGTGCACGGTGGCGGTCGACCACGGCACCCGCAGCCGGACCTGGCGGGACACCGAGCGACGCCTGCGCTCCGCTCCCCGTCGGCTCGACCACCTGGACACCGCGAGCAGGGAAATGGGTATGGACGTGTCCGTGCGCAGCGCCTTCGACCTGTCCTACGCCTCCCTCCCGGACTTTCCCGCCCTGCTCTACCGACGCCTGGCCTGGCATCCGGGCCCCGACGTCACCGGTGAGCTGGCCGCCCGCCTCACCGGCCGCCCGGTGGCCGAGTGCGAGGCGGGGCTGGCCGCCCTGTCCCGCCACCACCTGCTGACCGAGCACAGCGCCGAGCGCTTCTCCTTCCACGACCTGCTGCGCCTGCACGCCGCGGAGAAGGCCGAGGCCGAGGAGGAGTCCGGCGCCCGCCGCCGGTCGCTGACGCGGCTGGTGTCCGGGGTCGCCGACCTGGCGGTGTCGGCCGACGCCGTGCTGCGGCCCTACGCGGGCAACCGGGCGGTACCGGGCTCCTCCTTCGCCGACGCCGCGCAGGCCACGGCCTGGCTCAACCGGGAACGTGACAACCTCGCCGCCCTGGCCGAACTGGCGCCGGAGCTGGGAGCGCACGAACACGCGCCGCGCCTGCTGGACGGCCTGTGGTCGCTGTTCCTGCACCACGGCCAGGCCCGGCTGTGGCTGCGTGCCGCGGCGCCCGTGCTCGGGGCATCGCCAGCCGACCTGGAGGAGACGACGGTCGCGCGGCTGCTGAACAACCGCGCGCTGGTACACAGCCACCTCGCCGCTGTCGAGGAGGCGATGGCCGACCTGGACGCCGCCGAACGGGCCTGGCGGCGCCACCAGGACCTGGAACGCCTGGCCCAGACCCAGCAGCGGCGCGGCATCGTGGCCTTCCAGAACCACCTTCCCGGGCAGGCCGCCGACCACCTCGCCCGGGCGGTGGCGACGGACGAGCGCACCGGGGTCACCCACAACCTGGCCATCAGCCTGTTCATGCTCGGCCGGGCCCGCCACGCCCTCGGCGACCTCGGCCCGGCCCGCCACGCCCTGGAGCGCGCCCTCCCCCTCCTGGACGGGGACGCCTACAACCAGGCCCGGACCCGGATCGTCCTGGGCACCGTCCTCGCCGCCATGGAGGAGTTCGCGTCCGCCGCGGGGGAGCTGGAGCGGGCGCTGGAGGTGATGCGCGGGCGCGGCTCGGCCTCCGGCCAGGGCAAGGCCCTGGAGGCGCTCGGAGAACTCGCCGAACGCCGCGGGGAGCCGGGCCGGGCCCGCGAGGCCTACGAGGGGGCGGTGGCGCTGCTGCTGCCCACGGACCCGGCCAGACTGCGTGTGGAGGAACGCCTGGAGGCGTTGGGATGACCCGTCACCGGGGTGCGGCGCGCACGTACACCTCGTGGACGGGGGCGCGTCCCGGGACGGGTCCGCCGTCTCCGCCGCCGTCTCCAACGCTGTCGGCCCCTGAGGGGACCGACGGGTTCCGTGCGGGCCTGAGCACGGTGTCGGGCAGCGCCGCCAGGTGGCGACCGCTGACCAGCCACGCGTGCACGAGGACCGCGGCCGCGACCGTCCCCCATCGCTCCGCGCGCCCGATGGAGGCGCCCGGTGTGACGAGGACGAGCCCCCTCGGACTGACCAGGACGCCCCGGCCGTCCTGGCCGTGCACCCCGGCCACCAGGCACCCTGGATAGGCGCGCAGCAGTGCGCACCCCGCCTCCCGCGGCGAGGGGGTCGCGTGCCCGCAGCGGCACAGGAGGATGTCGGCGACGCCCGCCCAGGGCCGCTCGGCCGGGCGGCACGGGTCGGCGACGAGTGGGGTGTCCGGCACCGCAGGCAGGTGCCTCCCGGAGGGGGCGGGGGTGTCCGGCCCCGCGAGAGGACGCCCCCAGGACGGCTCGACGGTGAACGCGTACTCCACTGGCGCGACGGCCACCGCGTGCCGGACCCGCGCCGGGAAGGCCGCCCCGGTCACGCCGCCCACCCCCGCATGTCCCAGCCCAGCGGACGCAGCGGGCGCGCGGCGGGCAGGATGTCGGGTTCGTCCAGCCCCAGGACCTCGTAGAGCACCGTGCGCGTGCGCTGGGCGAAGCGGCCGGGGTGGGAGGTGATCCGCGCGGCCACGGCGCGCAGCGCCTCCCGCTCGGCCGTTTCCACGGAGCGCGTGGCCCGGCCCATGAGCGGGGCGTCCCCGCGCACGGACGGAAGGGTGCGCAGGACCTGCCCCATGGGCGAGGCCGTGTCCACGTCCGCCCGCCCGCCGTCGGCCACCAGCACGGGGCGCCCGGTCAGGGTGGCGTAGACGGTGGTGGAACCGTGGTCCCCCACCACCGCGTCGGCGGCCGCCAGGGCGCTGGCCCATTCGGCCTCGACCGGCACCACCTCCAGTCCCTGGGCGATGAGCGGGCCCAGCCACTGGTGCACCTGCCAGTCCCCGTGGGCCGCCCACACGTTCGGGTGCACCAGCAGACCGACCCGGCAGGACACGGACACCGCCTCCACGACCAGGCGTTCGAGCAGGGGCCGCCCGGCACCCAGCAGCGACGAGCGCCCCCACGTGGAGGCCGCCACCACCCACACGTCGTCGGGGCCCAGCCCAAGCTGGGAACGGCACCACGGGCGCCGCTCCAACGAGGCCAGGATCCGGTCCGCGGCGGCGTCCCCCACGACACGGGCGCCGCCGACCGCCTCGGGGCACGCGGAGGCCAGGCGCAGGGCCTCGTCGTCGTGGGCGAGCGCGATCCGCTCCGCGACCAGGCGGCCGTCCCGGACCAGGCCCTCGCGCCCCAGGCCGTAGGTGGCGCGGACGAGCGCGCCCTGTCGTCCGAGGTGGGCGGGGGTGAGCTTGTTGAACCCGACGCCGTGCGCGAACAGCACCACGGGCGCGTGGATCCGGTCCAGGGCCCGGCTGGTGCTGGCCGCCAGGGCGAGGTCGAAGCGGGTGTTGACCGCCTGCTGCCAGGGCACCACCACGACTCCGGCGCGCGCCAGCCAGGCGGCGAGCCCGGCGCCGAACACCTGGTCGGGCGCGACCGTGAAGACCACCTGTACGCGCGGGTCGGAGGCCACGGTCGCCACCGGGTCCATCAGCCGTTGCGCGTCGGCGACCGTGCACGCCACGGCCAGCACCCGGCGGCACCCGTCCCAGGTGGTCCACCGCCCCGCGTCCATCCCGATCGGGGCGCGGGCCCATTCCGAGTTCCCCATCCGAAGCTCCCTCCCAGCAGATTCCGCACGGATGCGGCCGTCACCGTGAGGATGGGGGATCGGACTCGACACGCCTCTGGACGCCCCGCTGGACGGCCTCGGACGCGGCACTGGACCGCGACCGCGGCCCGGGTCACTCCCGTTGGCGCCTCCCGCTGAGGTCGTTCCGCGCCAGCACCGCCACGACCAGGAACGCCCCGCTGACCAAGCGCCGGCCCGTCGGACACCAGGTAGGTCCGCGTGCCCTCGGCCGAGACCGCGAGCATCGTTGGCGCGTCTTTTACAACGTGAGAAAACTGGCTTCCCCATGATGAGAGCACAGTCACATCGACCTGCCCCTGTCCGGAAACCCGTCGGGAAAACCCCTGCCCAGAACGGCACCGAAGCACACGAACGGGAGATCTCCTGGACAGGAGCGTTGTACGGGGATCCGCCGCGTGCTGTATAACGATAGAAAAACCGCCGGGAAACGCACGGGTTCACGTGCAAGCGGACGGCCGGCGGGGCGGGCACGGCGGTGGGAGGACGGCGGGCGGCGCGGGCCGCGCGGCGCGGGAACGCCGCCGACGGGGCCGCGGTCGGCGGGGACGCACACGGTCGTGCACGTGTGCACCATGTGCGGAGGAGGCGCTGTGGCCATCAGCCTGAAGGACGTCGCGGAACACGCGGGCGTGTCGGTCAAGACGGTGTCCAACGTGGTCAACGGCTACCGCCACGTCACACCCACCACCCGCCAGCGCGTGCAGCAGGTCATCGACGATCTCGGCTACCGGCCCAACCTGACCGCGCGGCACCTGCGCAAGGGCCGCACCGGCATCATCGCGCTGGCCCTGCCCGAGCTGGGCAACCCCTACTTCGCCGAGCTCGCCGACGCCGTGATCAACTACGCCGCCGGGCTCGACCGCATCGTCCTGCTGGACCACACCTACGGCCGCAGGGACCAGGAGGTGCTGTTCGCGCAGGGCTTCCGCGCGCGGCTGATCGACGGGCTGATCCTGAGCCCGATCGAGCTGGAGAACGAGGACCTGCTCGCGCGCGGGCACGACGCCCCCCTGGTGCTGCTGGGAGAGCGCGAGTACGAGGCGCCCTACGACCACATCGCCATCGACAACGTGGCCGCCGCCCGCACCGCCACCCAGCACCTGCTCGACCTGGGCCGCCGCCGCATCGCCTTCATCGGCGCCCGCCACGGCCGCTCGCGCCAGCCCGCCCACCTGCGCCTGCGCGGATGGCGCGAGACGGTCACCGCGGCGGGGGCGGCGGCGGACGACGCCCTGGTGGCCACCACCGACGGCTACACCCGCCAGGACGGCGCCCAGGCGATGGCCCGCCTCCTGGACTCGGGTACCGCGCCCGACGCCGTCTTCTGCTACAACGACCTCATCGCGATCGGCGCCATGCGCACGCTCACCGAGCGCGGCCTGCGGGTGCCCGAGGACGTCGCGGTCGTCGGCTTCGACGACATAGAGGACGGCCGCTACTGCACGGCGACCCTCACCACCATCGCGCCGCACAAGCAGGCCATCGCGCGGGCCGCGGTGGACGCGCTGCTGGCCCGGCTGGAGGGCGGCGCGGAGGGCGGGGGACCCGAGTCGCGCCGCGTGCGCCCCGGCTTCGCGCTCGTGCCCAGGGAGAGTACGCTCGGTCGGCCGTGACGCGACGACGACGGGAGCCCGCCGTGACCCACGACCCCTGGACGGTCGACTTCTGGTTCGACCCGGCCTGCCCGCTCAGCTGGATCACCGCGCGGTGGCTGCGCGGGGTCGCCGAGGAACGCCCGGTCACGATCCGGTGGCGGGTCATGAGTCTGTCGGTGCTCAACGAGGGCAGGGACGAGGACCCCGAGGGCGACACGGAGGGCTACCTGTGGATCCCCGCCCGCGTGTGCGCGGCGGTGCAGAGCGGCCACGGGCACGAGGCGCTCGGCCGGTTCCACGAGGCGCTGTGGACCGGGGAGGACGGCGCGGAGGGCGAGTGGATCGGCGACCTCGCCGACGCCCTGCGCCGGGCGGGGCTGCCCGAGGAGCTGGCCGACGCCGGTTCCTCCGAGGAGCACGACCCCCTCCTGCGCGCCTCCCACCACGACGCCGTGCGCCGGGTCCACGGCGAGGTCGGAACGCCGATCCTGGCCCTGACCGATGCCGACGGCGCGTCGCGGGCTCTCTTCGGCCCCGTCGTCGCCGAACTGCCGGACCCGGATGAGACCCTGCGCCTGTGGGAGGCGGTCGTGCTCCTCACCGGCGTCCCCCAGTTCCGCGAGATCAAGTTCTGACCCGCGCGGCCACCGGATCGGCTGCGGGACACGCGGGAGAAACGACCCCAGCGACGGGCTTCAGTTGGTCTGCTCGGCCAAGACGGCGATGACGCCCCCGGTGCCGCGGACATAACAGAGCTGGCAGGCGTCCTCGTGCTGCGCCAGTTCGGCGCCGTGGGCGCGGGGCTTGGCTGTGGACGAGCACGGAGCCCGGTGTGGGTCCCTTCGCCTCTTGGTCGGGGTGGTACCAGCGAGGTAGCCTCACCTCTGTGCGGCACGAAACCGGCCCCGCCCACTACCCCTGGGCAGGGCCGGTTCATGCTGGGCTGCTAGCAGCCACGTACCGCCTTGAGCAGGGCATCCCACTCCTGGGCCTGAAACCCGAGGTGCCCAGCGTGCCGGTTCTGAGTGTCCCGAACCAGAGTGGTACTGCCTTCGGCGACCTCCACGCAGTTACCGCCGCCACCGTCGCTGTAGCTCGACTTGTGCCACTCGTTCATGCGGCCTGCTGCTCCTTAATCTGACTGATCAGCTCAAGAGTCGACCGCGTCGAAAGCGCCTCGCCCTGCATCGCACTGAACAGGTCGAACGCCCTCTTCACCGTCTTCTCGGAGTCTACGATCTCACCTCCCATGGCGTGCTCCAGGTACAGCGCTTGCTGACGCGTACCCAGATCCACGACCCGGTAGGGGGCGCAGAGACCCGGAGCGCCGTCGAGGGGAATCGCTTGGAACCGGATCGTACCGTTTCTGACCAGGTTCTCGACCCACCCCAGTTGCTCAGCAAGAACTTCCCGTGAGCCGATGGAGCGGGTCAGGACTACCTCGTCCACCAGAAACCACATCTTCACCGAGCGCTGCTTCAGCGCGTCCAAGCGGATGACGCGAGCATGCACGATCTCCTCGACTTCTTCGTCCGTGGCCTCCGGAGTCCGCGCTTTGACCAACGCACGAGCATACTCCGGGATCTGTACCACCCCAGGAAAAATGATGGATTGGTACTCGCGGATCTGGGTGGCTTTCCGCTCAAGCGACAACGCGCTCTTCAGCTGTTCCGGAACGCCGCCTTCGAGTTTGGTGTCCTTCCAGAAGGACACCAGATCACCGTCTGTTGCGAAGAGCGCTTCCAGTTTGTCCACATGCTGGCGCTTTGGGATGCGTATGGCCCGTTCGATGGCACCGACCATCGACCCGGTGACCCCGAGTCTTTCACCGACTTCAGCCAGAGACATGCCCCGCTCATCACGGAGTTTCCGAACAGCCTTGCCAAACGGGACCCACTTGGCCTTGACATCTTGAGGCATGGCAACAGTAAACAACAATCTGCGCCTTTCTGACACCAACAGACTCAGAAAAAAACAGTTTTCATGTTGCCATAGCGCTCTGAGCTGGGATTGTGCATAGTCGCCTTCAGGACAACATCGGGCACGAAAAGAGCCCCGGGACCGTCGTGACCGGTCGCCGAGGCGCAGTGCCCCACCCCGAAACCCCCGAGGTGAGACATGCCAAAGCCTATCGTCCAAGCCCCGGCACTTCCACGCCGACTGTGCGGAACCCGTACCAAATCAGGCATCCTGCTCGGCCCTGACCTCAGCCACGTCAAGATCGCCCGACGGTGGGCCGCCCAGGCCACCCGCTCCCGCCCCAGCCTGGCCGAACCGATCAGCGTCGCCGTGTCCGAAATGACGACGAATGCCCTGCGCCACAGCGCTTCCGGGCTTCCTCACGGCACTATCCGCGTGGAGGTCGAACGCACCCCGCGCCACCTCGAACTCCGCGTCACCGACAACGGCCCCCGCCCCGGAGAAGAGCCCACCTTCCCGGCCGTACCCGCCCTCGAACCCCTGCGCCCCTGCGGAAACGGACTGCGCCTGGTCGAAGCCCTGTGCTCCTACTGGGACTGGAAACAGCATCCCTGCGGCGCGATCACCGTCCGCGCCGCCTTCCCCTGGTAACCCAGCCCCTCCATACTCCGCGCCGTCCCCCCGGGCCCCGCCTTTTCCTTCCCAGAGAAGGCGGGGCCACCACCCGACCAGCCGCTCACCGCTCACCGCTCACCGAACACGGAAAGCTCCTCGTGCCCGACTACCGCGACCTCCTCGACGGCCGCCCCGACGTCCTCACCCCCGGCGAAGTCGCCCAACTGTTCAACGTGCGCACCCGCAGCCTCCACCGAGGCGACTGGGACCGTGTGCTCAAACCGTTCCGCACCCTGGGCGGAGCACGCCGCTACCCCAAGGAGCACATCGCCGCCCTGCTGAACCAACAGGACACCCCGTTTCCCCATGAGCCGGTGCGGTAGTGACGCGTCCCCTTGCCCGTCGTGCTCGGGGGCTGGCCGTATCGATTGCTCCCTAGTCGTCACCCCGAACAGATGACACGAACACTCCCCAGGAAAGCAGAAGACACATGGGCGCCCCTTCCCCCCTACTCTCCGCCCCACCAGGGCCTATCGCTGTGGTCACCGGCGGTACCAGCCGCGAACGTGACCGCTCCCTCCTATCCGGGGCGGAGGTCGCCGCCTGCCTCACTCGCCACGGTGTTCCCCACTACCTGGTGGACCCCGCTGGCCCCGACCTGACCAGCCAGCTCCGAGGAGCGTGCGCGGCTTTCCTCGCGATCGCCGGGCAGGGTGCCGAGGACGGAAGGCTTCAGGGTGTACTCGACTCCCTCGGTATCCCCTACACCGGGTCGGGGGTGATGGCCAGCGCGGTCGGCATGCACAAGCCCACCGCGAAGATCGTCGTCGCCGCCGAAGGGGTGCCCGTGGCCGACGGTGAACTCGTCTCCGCGGGCAACACGTCCTTCGGCTGGGAGGATCTGGGGTGGCCGGTGATCGTCAAGCCGACCTCCGAGGGCGGGTCGGTGGGGATGGCCATCGCCCACAGCGAAGCTGAGCTGGCGGCGGTCGTCTCGGCCAGCGTCGAGGACCTGTTGGTGGAGCGTCTGTACCCGGGCCAGGCTGTGACCGTGGGCGTACTGGAGGCTCTCGACGGTACGCTCACGGCGCTGCCGCCGCTGGAGGCCCGCACCACCACCGACTTCTACAGCTATGAGGCCAAGCGCGACCCTGCGTTGCACACCTACATCTGTCCGGCCGATGTGCCCCACCAGATCAGCACGCTGCTGGGCCGGTACGCCAAGAGCGCCCACCGCGCGCTCGGTTGCTCCACCTACTCCCGATCCGACTTCATGGTCAGCGAGGACGGCACGGTCGTGTGGTTGGAGGTCAACACCCTGCCGGGCCTGTCCCCGACCGGGAACCTGGCCACCATGGCCAACGCTGCGGGCCTCGACTACGACCAGCTCATCGCGCACATCCTGCGCCCCGCCCTGGCCCGCGCCCAGGAGAAGGAGGCCGCCGGTGCTGTCAGCCAGTGACATGGACGCGGCGGCCCGCCGTCTGGACGGCGCCGTTGTGCGCACCCCCGTGGTGTCCTCTCCCGGGCTGACCCGTGAGGTGGAAGTACCGGTGGTGTGCAAGACCGAGAACCTCCAGCACAGTGGTGCGTTCAAGTACCGGGGGGCGCTGCACGCCCTGCTCGGGCTGTCCGATGCTCAACGGGCGCGGGGTGTGGTCGGGGCTTCCTCGGGCAACCACGGCGGCGCACTGGCCCTGGCCGGACACGAACTCGGGGTGCCCGTGACCGTGGTCCTGCCCGCCGACGTACCCGCGGTGAAAGCCGACCGAGCCCGCGCCCTGGGGGCTCAGGTGGTGTCCTACGACCGGCACACCCAGAACCGGGACACGCTCGTGGCTGAACTGGCCGCCGAGCACGGGTACACCATCGTGCCCTCGGCCGACCACCCCGCCGTGATGGCCGGGGCTGGCACCGTCGCCGTGGAACTCCTCTCCCAGACACCCGGCATACAGACCCTGCTCGTGCCGGTGGGCGGCGGCGGCCTGGCCGCCGGGTGCGCCACCTGGCTCGCGGAGGCCGCCCCGCACGTGCGGGTCATCGGTGTGGAACCCGAGGACGCGGCCGACACCGCCGCCTCGCTGCTGGCCGGGGAGCGGGTGCGCATCGACGTGCCCGCCACGTGCGCGGACGGGCTACGCCACACCACCCCGCCACCGGGCCCCTTCGAGGTGAACCAACGCCTGCTGACCGGGATCGTCACCGTGTCCGAGGCCGACATCGCGACCGCGATGCGGTGGTGCTTCGAGCACCTGCGCCTGGTGGTCGAGCCGTCCGGGGCGACCGCTCTGGCCACGTTGTCCGCCCGGTGGGGCGAGATCGGCGAGGGGCCCGTCGGGGTGGTGCTCTCCGGCGGTAACGTCTCCCGGGAAACGTTCGTCCGGCTGGTAGGAGAACCCGGTGGCAACCAGGTGCGGGGCCTGCGAGAACACGAGCACGCTGCATGAACCGGTGGAGGCGATCACCCAGTACGCCTCTCCCGAGCTGATCAGCGCGATCGCGTATGACGGACACGACCCCGGCGCCGACCCCGCGTGGGCGGTGTCGGGGGCCGCCTCCCGCGAGGAGTACAGCACGTGGTGCCGTCACGCCTGCGGGATGGCGTGCTTGCGCATGGTGCTCACCCACCGCGACGGTCAGGCTCCTCCGCTACTGGAGCTGCTGCACGGGGTCCGCAAGGCGGGCGGGTACGTCGAACAGCCGGACGGATCGGTGAAGGGGTTGATCTACGCGCCGTTCGTGGAGTACGTGCGCGACACCCACCGCTTGGACGCCCGGGTGCGCACCGACCTGGACACCACCGCTCTGCTCCAGGAGCTGGGTCAAGGGCAGATGGTGCTGGCCTCGGTGCACAAGGAGATCCGCCGACCGGGCCGTCCGGCACCGGGCCGGGGCGGACACCTGGTGCTCGTGATCGGCCACCAGGACGGGACGGTGCACTTCCGTAACCCGTCCGGGCACCGTCCGGACGCCGTCTCCGCGACGCTCCCGGCCGAGCGTTTCGGGGAGTTCTTCGCCGGGCGGGGCGTGATCGTGGACCCCGCCCAGCGGTGATTCACCGGGCCGCGAGCGCGTCCGCGAGTTCCCCCAACCCGAGCGCGTTGGCACCCTTGACGAGCACCACGTCCCCCGACCGGAAGTTGTACCTGCTCAGCCACTCCCCAGCAGCTGCCTTCGTCGCTTCCACCTGCCCGTCGGGACCGTACTCGGTGGCCAGCACACGCGCGTCGGCCTCGCCCACCGCGACGAGCACGTCGATGCCCAGGACTGCGGCGAGCGCTCCGATCTTGCGGTGCTCCTCCGCTGAGCTGGTACCGAGCTCGCGCATCTCCCCGAGCAGGGCGATCGTGCGGCCTGTGCGCTCCTGGCCCAGGTGGGCCAGGGCGCGCAGGGCCGCCGCTGTGGAGTCGGCGTTGGCGTTGTAGGCGTCGTTGACCACCGTCACCCCGTCAGAGCGTTCGGTGACACGCATCCGCCCCTCCGACAACGACTCCGCCGCGGTGAGCGCCTTGCCGATCTGGGTCACGTCCATTCCCGCCGCACCGGCCACCGCGGCGGCGGCGAGCGCGTTGGGCACCTGGTGCTCCCCGACCACCTGGAGGCGCACCGGAGCGTCCCCGGTCGGGGTGTGCAGGGTGAACGACGCCCTGCCCTGCCCGTCGAGGGTGACGTCGGTGGCGTACACGTCCGCGCTGCGCTCCACTCCGAAGGTGACCACCCGGGCCTTGGTGCGCGCGGACATCGCGGCCACCCGCGCATCGTCGGCGTTGAGCACCGCCACCCCGCCCTCCGCTTCCGACGGGAGCGCTTCGACCAGCTCGCCCTTGGCCTTCGCGGTCATCTCCGGGCCACCGAACTCCCCGGCGTGCGCGGTGCCGACGTTGAGCACCGCCCCGATCCGGGGCGGGGTGATCTGGGTGAGGTAGGTGATGTGGCCCTGCCCGCGTGCGCCCATCTCCACCACCAGGTGGCGGGTGTCGGCGATGGCTTCCAGCGCGGTGAGCGGGAGACCGATCTCGTTGTTGAACGACCCCTGCGTGAACACGGTGGCTCCGGCGCGCTGGAGGACCTGGGCGATGAGGTCCTTGGTGGAGGTCTTCCCCGAGGAGCCCGTGAGCGCGATCACGTCCAGGTCCGCCAGCGCCTCGACGTGGGTTCGCGCCCAACCGCCCAGCGCGGTGAGGGGGTCGTCCACCACGATGGCGGGCACGTCGAGCGGGCGAGCGGCGAGCACCGCAACCGCCCCGGCCTTGACCGCGGACGGAGCGAAGTCGTGCCCGTCCCGGCCCTCCTCTCCCTGGAGTGCGACGAACAGGTCCCCGGGGCTCACCTTGCGGGAGTCGAAAGCGACCCCCGTCACCTGGGTCACGGGATCAGCGGCAGTGACGTGGCCGCCGGTGACGGCGGCGATCTGGGCGAGGGACAAGGGCTGCATGCGGCCTCCGGTGTTCACTCGGTGTGACGGTTCGACCGTACCGAGGAAGACGGTTCAAGCGGAGGGTTTCAGGGGTGCCGAATAAACCGGGGTCCGCTCTCCAACGCGTTCTGGGCTACCAGCTCTGGGAGGCCGAACACCCGTACGCGCCCCGGGTGCACCCTGGCACGGGTACACCCTGAGTAAGGACGAGCGCAGGAGGCTGGACGAGGCGCGTGAGCGCCTGTGGGAGGCGGTCGTGCTCCTCACCGGCGTCCCCCAGTTCCGCGAGATCAAGTCCTGACCCGCGCGGCCACCGGCTCCGACGCGACACGGCGGGCCGCTCGGACCGCCGGGCCGGGCGACCCGCCTGGGTGCGAGGGCGCAGAGCCACGTCCCCACGGTGGCGCGGGGCGCGAATCAGGTCCCGATGCCGGTGAGCGCGGCCATGAGCGGGACGAGCGCGATGATCAGGGCGGCGCCGATGACGTCGAAGCAGACCCCGGAGCGGATCATCCGGGTGATCGGCACGCAGCCCGAGCCGTAGACGATGGCGTTCTGCGGCGTGGAGACGGGCAGCATGAACCCGAAGGACGCGGCGAACGTCGCCGCGAGCGCGGGCACGAACGGGTCGACCCCCGCCGCCACCGCCAGGGGGATGACGATCGGGACGACCACGGCCGCAGAGGAGGTGTTGCTGGTGGTCTCGGAGATGATGACGGCCAGGACCACGCCGAACGCGGTGATGGCCAGGGAGCTGGTGATCCCCAGGCCCGAGGAGGCCGCCTGGCCGATCGTGGCCGCGAGCCCGGTGGAGGAGAGCAGGGCGCCGAAGATGATGCCGGTGCCGAAGAGCAGGATGGTGCCCCAGTCGATCCGCGCGGCGTCGCTCCAGCTCAGGGTCATCTCGCGCCGCTTCCAGCTGACGGGCAGCACGAAGAGCAGGCAGGCGCCCAGGACCGCGACGATGCCGTCGTTGAGGCGGTCGTCGACCAGCGCGTAGAGGGCGGCGTCGGTGCCGGTGAACAGTCCGACGAAGGCCGGGGTGAGCCACAGGAGGACGGTGGTACCGAAGGCGAGCACCGTGTTCTTCTCGGCCCGGCTCATCGGCCCCTGGGCGGCGCGCTGCTCGCGGATGTACTCGGTCACGCCCTCGATGCGGCGGATCTCGGGGCGGTTGATCAGGAGCAGCACCACGGCCAGCACGGCGAACATGCCCGCGACCAGGGGCAGGGCGGTCAGGACCCACTGCGTGAACGGGATGCGCTCGCCCGTGGCCTCCTCGATGAGGGCACGGCCGATGAGGTTGGGCGGGGCGCCGACGGGGGTGAGCAGGCCGCCGACGCTCGCCCCGTAGGCGAGCATGAGCATCAGTGCGGCGCCCACCCGCAGCCTTCTCGGGTCGAAGCCGGGGCGCACCACCCCGCGGTCCTGCATCAGGCGGGCGATGACCGCCAGGATCCCCAGCGCCGTGGGCATGAGCATGGCCACGGTGGCGGTGTTGGAGATGAAGCTGGACACCACGCAGGTGATGGCGCCGAAGGCCAGGATGATCCGGGTGGTCGAGGAGCCCACGCCCGGCAGGGCGAGCACGAAGAAGGCCAGGCGCCGCGCCACACCGTGCTTGAGCATGGCCTGCGCCAGGACGAACACGCCGATGAAGGTGAACACGGTCGTGGACCCGAAGGGCGCGAGGACCTCGTCGGGGGGCGCCACCCCCAGCAGGACGATCGCGGCGACCCCGATCAGCCCGCCGATCGGGATGGGCACGCTCTCGCAGATCCACAGGGCGATCACCCCGAGCAGGACCGCGGCGAGCAGCTGCTGTTGCCGGTCCATCCCCAGCGAGAGCAGGGCGAAGACGATCGCGAGCGCGGGGGCCAGGGCCCATCCCAGCGTGGCCCGGCCCCGTTCGAAGCGCTCCTCGGTGGGCGAGAGCCTCTGCCGCGCCAGATCCTCCCGCGACCGTCCGCCCAGGAGGGCTGCCTCCACGTCGGTCCGCCCCGCCCGGTCGGGCGGAGGAGAGGCGGGAGGTGGTGCGGGTGTGGTCTCCGATGACATGCGGTCTCCTTCGGTCGGTGCGGAGACCACTCTCAACGTGTGACCGCGATCACGTCCAAGACGTAGTTTCTCTCAGACCCATAGACTGCGCCTATGAATCGGTGTGTGAGCTGACATGGACGCGCGGCAGCTGGCCTACTTCCTGGCCATCGTCGACCACGGCGGCTTCGGCAGGGCCGCCGAGCACCTGCACATCGCCCAGCCCTCGTTGTCCCAGGCCATCGGGGGTCTGGAGCGGGAGCTGGGCGTGGACCTGTTCCACCGGGTGGGCCGGGGCGTCGTGCTGACCGACACCGGCACCCGGCTGATCGAACCGGCCCGCCAGGTGGTCCGGGACCTGGAGGCGGTGCGCGACACCGCGCGCTCGGCCCGCGGGCTGCGGCGGGGGCGGGTGGACCTGGTCTCGACGCCCTCGCCGGGGATCGAGCCGCTCACGACGCTGATGGCCTCCTTCGCGCGGGAGTACCCGCTGATGACGGTCAACGTGGCGGGGGCGTTCACCCCCGAGGAGGTGGTCCAGCACGTGCGCTCGGGGGCGGCCGAGATCGGGCTGCTGGGCTCGGCGGGCCACCCGCGCACCGCGGACCTGCGGGTGCTGCCCATCGAGGAGCAGCCGCTGGTGCTGCTGTCCCCGCCCGAGACGGAGGGTGCCCAACCCGAGCGGGACGGGTCCGGCCGGGACGAGACCGAGCCGAGCGGGTCCGGCCGGGACGAATCCCACCGGGACGAGACCGAGCGGAACGGGTCCGGATCCAGTGCCGCCTGGCCCGACTCCGACCGGATCAACCGCGCGGACCTGGACGGGCTGAGGCTGATCGCCTCCCAGCGCGGCAGCCTCATGCGCCAGATCGTGGACGACATCCTGGCGGACGGAACCGACGCGCACCTGGCGGCCGAGGTCGACCACCGCACCTCGATCCTGCCCCTGGTGCTGTCCGGGCTCGGCCACGCCGTCATGCCTTCCTCCTGGAAGCCCATCGCCACGCGCATGGGCGCCCGGGTCCGCCTCATCGAACCGGTCTCCCACCTGCGCGTCATCATCGTCAGCCGCGCCTCCCGGCTGACACCCGCCGCGCAGGCCTTCCTCGGCACCGCCGAGCTCTACGCGAGGACGCGCTCGGGAGCGGCACAGGAGGGTCGTTCCCAGCAGGCATAGGCGCCGCCTATGGGTCACATCGCAGATCCGTCTTGGACGCGGCCGGGTGCGGCGCGCTTGACTTCCGGGGAACCCGACCGACGGAGG
>NZ_CBDRFA010000067.1:0-46787 GCF_965343085.1 Nocardiopsis synnemataformans
GTCAGGGTGGTGTCGACGACCGGGGCCAGCTTGTAGGTGCCGTCGCGGTAAAGCAGGTAGTGGCGGGGGTTGTTGCGGGGCATACGGCTGCTCTGCACGTGAGTGGCCGTGTCCGGGGTCGCGATGATCCGGGTGACCTCCCAGCCGTCCGTGGTGGTGCGGCCAACGGCGCCCTCGCTGTCCATCACGGGCCAGCCGTCCCCGGGGATGATCGCGACGGCGGTGCGGGCGACTTCCAGACCGGCGGGGGTGAGGAGCACTCGGCCGCGCTTGGTGCGGATGAGGCCCTCGGCCTCCAGGAGGACGCGGGCCACGCTTCCGGCCCGGATGCGGCCGGTGCGGGTGGCCTTCTGGAGGTCGCGGTGGACCTCGGGGGTGACGGCGAGGGGACGGGTGGTCGTGAGCTTCATGTCGCGTCTCCGTGTGTGGTCAGGCGGCCAGGTCGAGGCCCCGGGTGGCCATGCGGGTGGTCAGGCGCTCCATCCACAGGTGGGCGAAGCGGGGGCAGTTGGAGCAGCGGGGGTGGAAGGGTGCGCACAGCGGGTCGGCCGGGGTACGGCGCGCGGCGTAGGACCAGGCCATCGAGTCGGCCGAGTGCAGGTGCTCCCCCACTGCCATGAGCCCGGTCGCTTTGAAGCCGAAGGCGTGCAGCCGGATGCCGTCGGCGGCGAGTTCGCGGATGAGGTCGTGGACGGGCCGGGTGCTCTGGCGTCGGCAGACCGATCCGAGGCCAACGACGGGTTCGGCGGTGAGGTCGATTCCGGCTGCGGCGTAGGCGTCTCGGTGCCTGCGGTAGTCGTCGGCGGTGCGCCCTTGGAGGACCGGGGTCCAGCGCAGGTGCGCGGCGATGGTGCGCAGGTCCAGCAGGTTGGCGATGGTGAGGGCCTGGTGGTCGGCGACGGTGAGGCCGGTGGCCTTGAGCGCGTCGTCCTCGCACATCCAGTCCTGGATCGCCGCCCAGTCCAGGTGGCCGATCTGGTCGGTGTAGCGGGCGACGTCGGCGGCGTAGTCGGCGGGGGTGATGGTCCAGGTGCCGTGCTTGCGCAGTTCGGTGTAGCCGCCCGAGTCCAGGGCCCAGCGGCGGTCAGCCGGGAAGAGTGCGCGGCGGTCGCGGATGGTGCGGTAGGAGACGAACATCGGCTGGCCGCGCAGCCAGCGGCCGCGGCCGTGGATCCAGTCGGGGTGGTGGACACCGAGATAGAAGGTGGAGGCGTCGCTGCTCATGGTCCGCCTCCGTTGTCCAGGTCAGTTCGGGGGCATCTCCCCCAACACAGAGAGCATATATAGCGTGCCCCATGCACGCAACCTGTGCGTGCATGGGGCACGGAAAATTGGTGGTTTCTCTCTCGGGTCTGGTCAGAGGTCCTTGTCCCTCCCGGTCTCCGGCTCGCCCTGGTGCTCACAGATAACGCGGCCCGCGATCTGCAGCACCGCCATGAGCGCCACGTTGCGCACGGTCGAGGTGTCCTCGACCGCGACCTGCCACAGGGCCTGGGCCATGCCCTCGTCCCCATTGGTCAGGGCAGCGAAGACTTGGAGGCCGACGCGAGCCCCCGGGTTGGCGGCCAGGTCCCATCGGACGTTGAGGCGGGGGTCGTAGTCAGCTCGGGCCTGCTCCCCTGCGGGCAACGGTGCCACCCGCACGGATTCCGCGACCCAGACAGCCATGCAGTCGAAGAGGACGTCGGGAGGCTCATACGTCAGGCGTTCCAGCATCCGGCCGACCTCGGCCAGAGCTTCCACGCGCCCGCCAACACGAGCGACCTCGGCCGCCAGCAGCTGCTTGGCGAACTCGTTCTCACTCATCCGGTGACCTCTCGCGTGAGTACAGGCACCGCGACCTTCTTGTTGCCACGCTCGTACCAGCCGCACTTGCAGAACACGGACTTCTCGGGGTGGTCGGGGCATCCCTTGCGATAGCGGTTCACCGCGGCGAGCAGGGTGGGGTGGGCTGGCCGTTCCAGAGCGAGGCTTCCGGTGTCGCTCGGGTGGCCGTTCCAGGTGTGTACGACGCGAGCGCCGAGGTCGGCAAGCATGGCCGTGACCTCGTCGATTTCGGTGGGGCCGATCATGTGTGCGGGCGTCAGCTCGTTGCGCTCGGGCTTCCAGCCCGCACGAGCCACGTTGACCACGATGACGACCTTTCCATCCCATCCGGCGGGGATGAACGCCAGAGAGCGGTTGGCGTCGGGCAGGTACAGGCCCTCCCCGTGGTGCTGGAGGATCGCTCCGTCGGGCTGAGGTGTGTCGTAGAGCCAGCGCAGGCCAGCGGCCAAGGCCTGGCGAATGGTTGAGGCGGTCATCGGCCCTCCGGGGCGCGGTCGTCGGGGATGGTCATCGAGGACGTCCACCAGGTCTCGCGGCTCACCGGGGCGTCCCGATGACGGCGCGCACGCGGCTGACCTGGCGGGTGATCTCGTCGGCGAGCTGCGCTGCGGTCGGCACCGTGGCCCGCACGCGGGGGCCAGTCCCGACGAACGGCCGCTCTTCGACCCCGACATGCCAGGGGTGCTCCCGTCCGGCGTGGTCGAGGTCGTAGCCGATGCCACCACGGATACGGGGGTTGTCGCGAGCAGCGAAGTGCACGACCACCGCTCCGGCCTTGGCGGGTTCGAACCAGCGCACGTCCGGGTGGCTGTCGACGACCTTCTCCATCAGGCTCTTCAGGGCGGTGCGGCGGGCTTCGTCAAGAGCGATGTGCACGGGGCAGATGTCGCTGATACGGGTGGCGCTGCATTCGGCGAGGTGGGCGAGGCGGGCCCGGTCGAGGCAGTCCTCTCCGCGCGTGGGGGTGTGCTTCAGGGCGTTGCGAAATTCCGTGAGCAGGTTCTCGGCGTCGCGGGTGGTGTCGTCGAGGTAGGTGAAGGCCCGGTTGGGGTTCTCCGTCCAGCCGTTGAGGAGCAAGCCGGCCCGGTCGGTGGCGGCGGTGATGGTCGCCCATCCGCCGTCGAGGGCGAGTGCTGCGTTGCTGTGCAGGGCCAGGGTTTCGGGGCCGCGGTGCAGGTACCAGAGAGCGCCCTCCTGGGACAAGTGGAAGATCTCACCGTGCCATGTGGTCTCGCGTGTGCCGGAGGACGTGACGGTCCAGGTGGGTTGCTGCATCGGACATTCCTTCGTGGAATCGGGTGTGGCGGTAAGGCCCGCCCCGGGGTTGCGGGGCGGGCAGAGCTCGGTCAGGTGGGTGGTGCCGACGGTCAGCGGCGGGGCTTGTGCCCGGAGTGGGTGGAGCAGCAGTCGATGGTGCTGCGGGTGTTGGGCTGGTAGCGGGTGCTCCAACCGCGGGCGGCCGCGATGCGCCGGGCGATGTCCAGGTCGCCCCAGCGGGGGGAGGCGTCGGGGTGGTCCTTCATCGTGCGGATCTCGTCCGCGGTGACGTGCGTGCGTTCCGGGCACGTGCCGACGCCATGGGGAACGTCGCAGGTGAGCATGACGGTGGCGCTCATGGGGTCTCGTACTTCCATGCGTCGAGGTCGTCGAACAGGCTCTGTGCGCGGATGGTGTCCATCTCGGCTTCCAGGCCCGGGTCGCTGTACTCCTCGTAGTCGTCCAGGAAGTCCCAGCGGTGCCGACGCCTGTTGGTCATGTACTTGAGGACCTGCTCTTGGTTCGGTGCCTCGTAGGGACCGATGATGTGCTGGTCCCGCTCCCACACCTGCAGAGGGCTCCACGGGTCATCGGCGTAGATGGTCACCTCGTGCTGGTCCGGGTGCTGGTCTGGGGACACGTGGCACACCGTGCAGGGGTACTGGCCCCGTCCTTGGTGCCATAGGGCGCGCTCCTGCCTACGCTGACGCATCCGCCGCAGGATCATGGCCTGAGCGCGGCCGTGGTCCTCGACGTCCTGTCCGGGGCCCAGGAGCGGCTGGAAGCCGTGAGGAGCGACGCCTTCCTGTGCTCCGTCGCCGTGGTGGCGAGGGTCGCGCCCGCATTTTTTGACCGCGCATCCCGACGGCGATGTCCGGCCGGAGACGAAGGCCGGGATGCCCTCGATGCGGTGCTGGGCCCGCGCGGCAAGGCAGGCGGCGCGGCGCCTGCCCCGCTCGGCCGCCACGATGATCTTGGCCAGCTTCAGCAGTACGTCGGCGTGGCACGGCTGCCCCTCGGGGCACCAGCACGCCAGGTCCTTACCGACCAGGCCGCGGATGCGCGTGAGGATCCAGGTACGGCGTTCATCGGACAGCTGCCAGGCCCCGGGCAGGTCGTCGTAGTGGACCTTCCCGGTGAGCCAGCGGTGGTAGGTGGTGATGGCGCGGGCGAGGGCTTCGGTCTCGGTGGCGGCCAAGCCCATGCGGATGACGCTCTGGGGGTCACCGGCGAGCGCGTTGAAGGCCGTGTGGAATCGCGTGCCCTGGCCGACATAGACGATGTTGGGGCCAGACAGGCCGGGTTGGTTCTGGAGACGCTTCGGGATTCGGGTGACCTGCATCGGTTCCTTCTCAGGGGAGTGCGGTAGGGCCCGCCCCGCGCACGCGGGGCGGGCGGGTGGAGTCAAGTGCGACGGGCGGGCTGGAACGTCCACCAGCCGTCGAACCCGTGGGGCATGCTCGGGACGTTGGCGACCATCGGGCGGAGGATCTCCAGGTGCTCGGCGACCACATCCGGTTCCTGGACGCCCCAGTACCGGGAGCCGTCCCACCGGCCGTCGCAGTCACCGCCGTACCGGCCGTCGGTGTGGTCCTCCAGGAACGCGCGCCCGGTAGCCGGAGGCTCCTCTCGGGAGTTCCACAGGGTGCCGATGCACGCGTAGGTGACGCCCTGGCGGCGGCGGTACCAGACGGCGTCGATGCGCCCGGCGTAGTAGTGGCTACCGTCGCTTCGGGTGCGGGTGTCGACGCGGAGGCTGTTCAGGTCAACGGCGAACGGTTTGCGGCTGATCAGGAAGCGATCTTCGCGGATCACTGGCTGTTCTCGCTCTCGTGGTTGGTAGCCCGCTGGCACGCGGTGCGGGTGCGGGCATGCCGGGGAGGGCGTCCATCACGCCCTCGCGGGCTGGGTGTGGGCGCGGGTCGCGGCCAGCAGCCCCTCGGCCAGCTCCGTCTTGGAGATGAGCACGTGGCTGGCGTCCCCGCGCATCGTCGTGACGATGTACTCGGCGAGGGAGACGTTGTCGTGCCTCCCCCCGTCGGTCTCGTCGAGGTGGCTGGTGAGTTCGGCGTGGGCCCGGTCAGGGCTGGCGGTGATCTGGCAGTTGTCGCCCTTGTGGGCGCACACGGGGCAGGTCAGTGTGATGGTGTTGTCGGGTGTCTGCGGGCTGGTGGTCTGGGCGGTCACGCCGTCTCCTTGTGAGGGTTGTGGGGCCGCCCCCGGTGGCGGTCGGGGGCGGCCAAGCGGGTGGTCAGGCGGCGAGGTTCCAGCGGTCCAACTTGCCCTTGTAGCCGAGCGCGCGCATCTGGGCCTGGAGGTCCAGGCAGGTGGCGCGCAGAGTGTCGATCTGCTCGGACGGGGCGTCGGCGCTGTCGACCTTCTTCGCGAGCCGGTACGCGCGGCGGTTGTGCTTCGTACGCAGCTTGAGCAGGTCCAGCCGGTCTTGGTCGACCGGGCGGTCGTTGGCCCTCGCGATGGCTTCGAGCATGGACAGGGTTGGCTTGAAGGAGTCGCCGATCTCCCATTCGAGGTCGGCGTAGGTTTGCGCGAGCTCAGGGCGGAGTTGGCACGCGCGAATCAGGTCGGCGTTGGCCGAAAGCACACAAAATGAGCAGCTGAGCCTGCTCATTCCAGCGGTGTACGCGGAATGGTGGGGTAGACCGGTCCGGCGGTGTAGGTCCCAGACTCGGTCCTCGCGCATGTTCAGCACCGGGTGCCAGGTGCGGATGGTCCGGCGCCCGGAGGATGCCTTGTGCAGGTCCACTGGGGCCAGCTTTGAGCGGGCCGTGGACTCCTGGGCGCGCAGGCCCAGCACGTACAGGATCTCCGCGGTTCGCTCCAGGCCCAGCGCGGCGACGACCTCGGTCACGAACCTCATCCCCGGGCCTCGCTTCGCGAACGCTGTGCAGTAGCGGGCCAGAGCGTCGGGCCACATCCGGCGGCGGCGCACCTCGTCGAGCAGGTCGCGGTCGGCGGCGCGCTCCACGAACCGCAAGCCGTAGATCTCGGCGTGGGTCCGGGCGATGTCGGAGGCGCCGGGCCACTCCAGGATTCCCAAAGGGTTGTGGAGGACGGTCAGCTTGTCGAGCATGCCCATCTCGTAGGCGAGGGAGGCGACCAGGAAGAAGGCGGCCCCGGAGTCCTTGCCTCCGGAGTGAGCGATGATCCCGGCGTCGGCGCGGGTGAGCAGGTTCCGGGCTCGGACCAGCCCGGGGGCCAGGTCCCACGGCCGCAGTCGGATGGGGCGCAGCAAGCCGGCTTCAGGGGTCTTCAGCAGGGTGCTCACAAGGTCTGTTCCGTGTCGTGGTGCTCCCACAGAGAGCAACCGGTGATCGGTTTGTGGTCGGGCAGGTCCTGGTCCAGGCGGCAGGAGTCCGGCCAGCTTCCGGCGCCGCGGCATCCCGGGCGGCAGTCGCAGTCGTCGGCTCCGGCGGGTTCGAAGTGGGCGCAAGAGCGGCAGCCGCGGTTGGCGGGGTTGTGCCAGCAGCGGTCGATGTGGGCCTCGGTCACCGCTTGGCGGGAGCGGGAGAACGAGCAGTGCGGGCATTTCCACCGGGTGACGACCAGCGGGATGGCCCGGGGCGGCATCCCGGGCAGTGGGGTGCGGTCACTCATCGGTGGCCTGCTGGGCTTGAGCGACGGCGAGGTTGCTCATGGCCAGGGCGAGGAGCAGGCCGCGGATGCCGTCCTGGTACTTGTCCTGGGCGGCGAGCCGGTCAATGATCTCCTGGGTTCGATCGGTCATGGATCGACGCTCCGGCTCGGCCGCGGGCTCCGGAGCGTTGTCGGCGGGCGGCTTCCAGCGATGGTCAGCGCGCCTTTCGACGAGGCGGACCAGGTCCTCGGTGGTGTGGACCGGCCCGGCGTTCCATTCCTCCGCGTGCCGCGGGAAGGAGGACTCGTAGTAGGGGCGGGGTTCACCGGTGACGTGGATGTGGATCTGGCTGCCCGTCCACACCGCGGTCAGGTCCCGGCCGGGCAGGGTCCTCTTCTGGCGGCGGTAGCCTTCGTAGTCGATCGCCTCGACGATCTGCATGAACCGGCACCGCAACTCGAAGCCGCTCCTGGTCTCGTGGACCGTGACCTCGTCGGTCCGGACCTTGGTACCCAGGATCCGGCCGAGCTGCTCGCGGAAGGGCTCGTTCTGGGCCCAGGCAGCGTCGCGCGCCTGCTGCCGCTCGCGGTCGTATTTCTCGAAGCGGGCCTTGACCTCGGCCTCCCGCGCCGTGTCGAAGACCCGGACGGCTTCACGGAAGTGGGTCGGGTCGATGCCGTCGCGCATCTCCCAGTTCGTGTTTCCCATCGGGTTCGCCTTTCTGAGCAAAGGGGATGGGGCTGCCCCGCGCAACGTGGGGCAGCCGCGCGGGGTTCAGGGCGCCGGGGGCCAGCCCATGCGCTGGCACAGCAGGTCCACGGCGGCGCGTCCCACGGTGTCCAGGTCGGTGGAGACCTCCAGCACCTCGGCGACCTCGGTGTCGTCGAGGGGGGCGGTGTCGGCGGCAGAAGCCTTCGTGGCCATGTCGAGGTGGAGGACGCCGTCGGTGTCGCGGCTCAGGGTGTACAGCTCGTCGGGGTCGTGCACGGGGTTTCCTCCGCTGGTTGGGGTGGCGGGCCGGGGCGCGGGCACGGTGCGCCCCGGCCCGCCGGGTGGGTGGTCAGGTCCTTGGCGGCGGTGTGGTCCTCATCTGGGTCCAGGCCGCGCCTGTGGTCGATGGGGCCGCCCCCAGGAGGGACGGGGGCGGCCCCGGCTTGGGTAGGGGGTCAGGTGTTCTTGCGGCCCGAGGCGCGCCGGTTGAGGGTGCGCCGGTAGTCCTGGAAGCGGGCCTTGGCGATCACCGACCGGTCGGTGGTGCGCAGGATGATGCCCTCGGGGGCGCCACCGGCGCTGTCGTCGAGTCCGGCCTGGGTGGTGGGCAGCAGGTCGGAGAGGAAGACCTGGGTCTCCTCGATGCTGGTGGGCAGCGCGTCGGCGGCGATGACGCCGAGGTCGGGGACCAGGTCGATCTTCTGGTCCTGGGCGAAGTCCTCCAGCTCACCGCCTCGGGTGAAGAAGATCTGGCCGCCGTCCTCGCGCCAGGTGCTGATGCGCGCCTGGGGCCAGCCCAGGACGACGCCGACGGGGATGGTGGCCACGTCGAAGAGGCGGTGTCCGACGGCGCGGGTGCCGGTGTACTGCTTGCTGGCGCCGGTGACCTTGCCTCCGTAGACCTCCAGGAAAAGGACCCGGATGCCCGCGCTGGGCGGGGTGAGGCGCTCGGCCAGCGGGCGCAGGGCCTCGACGATGCCCAGGGCGGGGTTGGCGATGAGGTCGCCGCTGGCGTGCAGGAGTTCCTCGCGCGAGCCCAGGATGTAGTCGCCGTTGGGGAACTGGATAATGCGCGAGTTCGTGCCGTCCAGCTTCTCCGAGATGTGCACGACGTCGGTGAAGGCGGTGGGCTCCTCGACGAGGCCGCCGTTCTTGGGGTCGAGGCGGTGGTAGGTGGGGATGGACGGGTACTTGGTGGCCGTGTTGAGCGAGCCCAGGTCCACGTCGTTCATGGTCAGGTCGGACACGATGTCCTCTTTCTGTGTGTGGGGCGGGCCCGGGTGGCCTCGCCTTGCGGGGTTAGCGGGGGAAGGTCTTGAAGGCGTAGTCGCATCGCACCCAGGCCTCGGATCCAACGCCCTTGTCAGAGCCCCACGCCTTGCTGGGGATGTGGGTGATGCGGATCTTGACCTGGCCCTTGCCGAGCTTGATGATGCGCCCGGCGTAGGTGCCGGAGTAGCGGCCGCCGGTGGTGCGGGTTCCGACGGTGTCGCCGAGGCCGATGGGGTTGCCGATGGCGTCGGTGTAGCCGTCGCCCGGGGTGGGCGTGTGCTGGGTGTCGGCGAGCATCTGGGCCGCGCGGCCGACGAACCGGTTCATCCGGGACGGGTCCTCGGTGGTGACGGTGCCGTCCTCGGTGGCGATCTCGCTGAGCGCCGGTCGGGGGTCGGGGATCGGCTGGGTGAGGACGGCGAGCAGGTCCGAGGCCACCGTGGTGCCGCCTCCGGACATGGGAATGACGGCGTCGATGTCGGCGTCGGGGCGGCGGCTGTAGCCCCACCGCCATCCGGTGTTGTCCCATTCCAGCGTCACCACAGCCCCAGCGAAGGGGCCTTCGGGCGCGGGGAAGGTCCACCAGGCGCAGGTCTGCTCCTGATCCCAGTCGAGGGGGCCGACGGTGGCGGCGAGCTGGTCGGCGATCTGCTGACCGTCGAAGGGCTTGGTGGGGGTGTTCTTCCAGGGCTGGAGCTGCGGCAAGGTCATCTGCTTTCCGTCGGGGAGGTGTCGGGTGTGCGGTGGCGGGCCGCCCCACAGGTGTGGGGCGGCCACGGTGTTCAGGCGATGACGTCGACGGGGCAGCCGTCGGCGAGCTGGGCCAGGCGCGCGCGCACCGTTTCTTCGGCCGCTTCGCAGTCGCCGCAGCCCGTGAAGAATCGGACGGTCCCTGTGCCGTGGCTGCACGTGGGCTCCCCGGCCTGGGAGGGGAGTTCGTGGGCGCGGTGCCAGCGGTCCACGTCGTCGCTGTAGGCGTCGTGGGGGTCCCGGTTCTGGTGCGCGGTGATGGTGTGGATGATCTCGATCGGGGCGGCGTCGGGCACGTGGTGCAGGCAGTCCATGTCGGCCTGGTCGATGCCGTGGGCGCCGATGGTCCAGCCCAGCGTCGGGGACCAGGCGATGAGCTCGGCGGTCGTGACGATGTAGGCGGCGGGGCCGTCGAAGGCCGTGTAGACGACCGGAGGGTGGTCGGGGAGCCCTGAGGCCACGCTGGTGATGTAGTCCCGGACGGCCTTGGACACCGTGCTCTTGGCCGTCTCGCAGATGGTGCAGGCGAGGACGGTGGGCTCGTTCCAGGTGTCGCATCCGCCGCAGCGCCAGTTGCGGCTGATGGCGTTCTGGTCGCCATGGGTCATGGACATGTGCGTGGCGCTCCTGGCTGTCGTCGAACATCCCCGCGGGTCTCGTGGGGACCACTTCACAAGGAGCATACATAGAGTGCAGCGCGCACGCAAGTTTTGCGTGCACGATGCACTCTATTTTTGTCACCTGGA
The DNA here is from genome assembly GCF_965343085.1 of Nocardiopsis synnemataformans. Lineage (NCBI taxonomy): Bacteria > Bacillati > Actinomycetota > Actinomycetes > Streptosporangiales > Nocardiopsidaceae > Nocardiopsis > Nocardiopsis synnemataformans. The sequence continues at coordinate 10,159 of NZ_CBDRFA010000067.1, forward strand.
GTCGAGCTCCGCGCACTCGCCGACGAGCGTGGGCTCCGACCAGGGGTCGTCGACCTCTTCCTCCGTCATGCACCCCGGGCACACGTCCTCGTCCGCGCCCGCGTGGCCAAGGACGACCATCAGGCGTTCGTGTGCGTCGCGGCCCTCAGGGCTGGCCTGTCCCAGTCGGCGCAACGTGTCCTCGTAGCGGCCTCCGAGCTGGTGGGATCGGCGGGCGCTTTCCATCGCGTCGCGGACCGCGAGCACGTAGGGGTGCTCCGCCACGGCCGGGCCGCTCGCCAGCACCAGGGGACCGAAGTCCTCCCAGACCGAGTCGGGGTCGTCCCCGCTGCCGACAAGCCACCCGACTAGAGGCTCGTGGAAGAGCTTGAGCTGGCCGTGGTCCAAGCGGGCGTGCCAGCGGTGGCGGCCGGCCAGGTCTGCCCAGATGTCCCCGGGACGGGGCGGCCAGAGCGCGCTGCGCGGCCCGCGCGCAGCCAGGGCGCGCTCCAGTGCTTCCTCCAACTCCCACCGCATGGTCTCCAGGGTGGTGCGCAGGCCCCCTTCGGGAAGCGCCCAAGCCAGGCGGGCGACGGTCGTCACCGCACGGTCCAGGTGCGTGCAGGGCCCTACCCAGGCGGGGTTGTCCTTGGAGCGGTAGCAGGACAGGGCGTGCGTGAGGTCGCGCCGGTCCATCTGCGGGCCGATCCAGTACGGGCTCGGCTCAGTCTCGGGCAAGAAGCGGTCCAGCAGCGTCTCGTCGATCATCGACTCGGCTTTCAGGTGAGGCCCCCTGCGGGGAGGGCGCGGATCGTCGGTGGGCCTGTCCAGCGGCGTCGGGGGCACGACCCCCGCCACACACAGAAGCATACATGGCGTGCGCAATGCACGCTATAAATGGGAAATCCGTGTGGTTCTCTGAATGCCGCGGCGGCCGGCGCCTTCCCTGGCGTCGGCCGCCGCTTCCGCGCTACTCCGGTTCCGTTCCGGCCCCGTCGCTTCGCAGCTGGCGCAGTTCCTGGCGCAGGTCGCGCACCAGCCCCAGCAGGTCGGCACGGTCCTGAACGGCCTGGACCAGGCCGTGGAAGGCGTCGCGCAACGCGTCCTCCTGGGGGTCCTCGCCGCGCTCCCACGTGTCGAGCTGGGTACGGGCCACGCACGCCTCGGGGCGGTACACGGCCGGGCGCCGCCACTCATCGGTGTCCCCGGAGCCGTCCGGCAGGAGGTCGTTGGCGTGCCAGATCTCGAGGTCGCCCTCGTGGTCGATGACGACCAGGGGGTCGGCGGCCGCGGCCGTGGCACGGGCAGTGATCGCGTTGAGGTCACCCATCGGCGCTGACCGCCTCGCGCTCGTGCTGCTCGACGGCGAGATAGTAGATCGAGAGGGGCACTCGCTCCCACACCGAGGGGTCGATGCGCCCGGCGTCGCGCTCGTCGAGTTCGTCGGACCAGTACACGTACAGGTGGCCGCCGTAGACCCCTGACCCGGGGCTGATGAAGAAGGTGTGGTCGCGGTTGGAGGCGATGTCGGGCATGGACCCGGGCAGCTCCTTGCGGCGGTCGCTGAACGGGATCGCGGAGAGCTGGCGGGCGATTTCGCGGCCCGCGACGGTGCGGCGGGCGGGCACCAGCACCCCGGGGTCCTCACGCAGGATCCGCCAGCCCACGGGGGCCTGGTCGACGCGGTACATCACCCCGGTGGTGGCGCGGTCGTTCCCCCACATGGGGGTTCCCTCGGGGAAGCCGTGCCGGGACAAGAACGCGGCTATGGCCTCCTCCCGGTCGGCCTTGAGCTTCTCCACGCGCGCGATGTAGGCACCGCTGGCGTCCTCGCGGGCGCGGTAGACGATACGGACGGCGCCAGTGGCCATCTTCAGGACTCCTTCACAAGGTCGGTCAGGTACAGGCCGGTGAGGACCTGGTCGAGCATCTGGTGCAGGTGGGTGTGCTCGGTCGGCAGGGCCGGGCTGGTGTGGGTGGGGGTGACCCGGGCGGCGCGGAACCGGAACCCGTAGGGGTGGTGGGCGTAGGCGTCCGGGTCGGGGTCGTAGCCGAAGGACGCGGCGATGGAAAAGCCGCGGCCCTCGTGCTCGGTGGTGGCCTCCGCGAACAGGCCGATCCAATCCCGGGACTCACCGTTGAGCTCGGTGTGGGACAGGGTGAGGTTGGGCAGCCCACTCATCTGCGGTGTGAACACCCCGTACTCGCCCACCACATAGGTGCGCGTCTCCACCGGGTCGTGAGGGAAGTGCACTTCGACGCGGGCGTCCTCTGCCGCCTTGTGCTCGGGCAGCACCCTGCCGGGCGTGGCGAACACGTCATAGACGCCCTGTCCGGCCCAGAGGGGAGCTAGCTCGGAGGGGCTCTCGGTGTACTGGCGGGCGCAGGGGCGGCAGTAGGCCTCCATCTCCGTGCGGTGGATCACGTTGGGGACGGCGTCGCCGCAGACCACGCACAGGTACCCGTGGACGTCACTGGACCAGGCCGGGACCGGGGACCAGGACAGCTTCACCTGCTTCCAGGAGGTCAGGCCCGGGTGCGTCTTGGCCAGGGCGCGTTGGCGTTCGTCGGCGTAGTCGGAGTAGACCGAGGCGGCCAGTTCGGTGCCGTGGGCAGCGATCAGGCAGCGCGCCCACGCGGTCCAGTAGTCGTGCTCGGCGGCGGACAACCGGGGCTCCTGCTCGCTGTTCGCGCCGGGGTCGCTGTCCAGGACGCGGCCGAGTTCGGCGCGCAGGGCCTTGCGGGTCGGGCTCAGCTGGGAGGACGAGTACACGGTCAGCTCCCCTCGATGCGGTCGTAGGTGGTGGTCAGGACCTGGCGCGCGACCACGGGTTCCAGGACGATCTGGTCCTCGATGTCGGTGGGCGCGGGGACCTGTCCTTCCCCGTGGACGAAGGCGACGGGCGTGTACCCGTCGTGGACCCGGGGCTCAGTGCACGGGTTCTCCTGGGCGCCCAGGAGGCGATGGGCGATGTCGGAGTTGATCGTGGTCTCGGTGGGCATCGTGGTGGCCTTTCAGGCGTACAGGTCAGGGTCCAGACCCAGGGCCTTCAGGGCGGCGGGCAGGCCGATCTCCCATGCGCCGCTGGCCCAGGAGTTGGGGGTGTAACCGGTGGCGCAGGCCTTGGGCCAGTGGTCGCAGTCGCACAGGTCCTCGTGGTGGTGGTCGGCGACGGCGCGCTCGGCGGCCTGGGCGGCTTCGGCCAGCAGGTTGGGGGTGTCCTTGAAGAGGACGAAACCGGTGCGGCGGGGGCGACCCTCTGCCGTGGTCGGCGAGGCGTGGAAGGTCGTGATGGTGATGGTCCGTCGGCGGCCGCCGTCCAGGGGCAGGCCGGTGTGCTGGTCGGCGGAGATGACGTGGACGCGCTCGCCCTCGACCTTGCGGACATACACAGTGAGGCGGTTGTCGGGGTTGTAGTCCTTGGCGTGCTGCCAGGTCTGGCCTGCGCGTACGTGAGTGCTCACCAGGAGACGTCCTTTCGGGCGGTGGTCAGGTGTCGTCGCTGTGGGCGAGGATCAGGTCTTCGGTGTGCTGGTCGTAGGCGCCCAGGGCGGCCTCGGCCAGCTCGGAGGCGTCGCCGTGCCCGTGCCCGATCGCTTCCAGGACCTGGGTCCACAGCCGCAGTTGGCGAGCGAGAGCGGCCTCAGTCCGGCCGCGGCTGACCAGTGCACGGATCTGCGCGGCCTCCTGCTCGACCGTGGAGGGCGTGGGCAGGTAGGTCTCCAGGTCCTGTGCCAGGAAGAGCAGGGCGTGGCGGGCGTGGTCCGCCCCGGCGTGCTGGGCCTGGTCGGCCAGGTGCCTGGCGCTGCTGGCGGTGAGCAGGATCTCGGGGACGCTCCAGAGGCATTCGCCGCGGCGCAGGGAGATGGCCATGTCCCGCATCTGCTCGATGCGTTCGGCGTCTTCCTTCTCGCACGCCCACCTGCTGGCGCGCAGCTGGAGCAGGTGCGCGCCGAGCATGCGGGCGGCCAGGGGGCGGCGGCGCTCCAGCATGCGCCGCTTGCGCTGGTCCTGGGTGGGCTCCACCCACTTCTCATTGCGTCGGGTCTGGGGGTGCCAGCGCTGGAAGTGCTCGCGCGGGTCGATGCCGCAGTGGCGGCATCCGGACGGGTTGGTCACGTTGGTCACGGTCGTGCCCTTTCCGGGGGTGTGGGGCCGCCCCGGGTGGTGGTCGGGGCGGCCCGGTCGAGTGCGGGTCAGTCGTCGTCGAGGGGGACGTGGGTCAGGGGGCCGACGCGGAAGAGCACCTCGGTGTAGGGCTCGACGGGCCGGTAGTCGAGCATGCGCAGCGGCCCGCCGGTGCGCAGGGTTCCGTCGCCCATGTCGGTGTAGGCGTTGCCGTGCCGGTCGACGTAGCGGGTGCCCTTGGCGGTGACGGGGGTGCGGGTGCTGCTGGGGCGGGAGATCATCCACGAGGCGACGCAGTCCATCGCGATCTCCAGGTCCTTGGGCAGGGTCGACAGCACGTCGCGGGCCCGGCTGCGCAGGTGGCGGGCGGCGTCGACCTGCTCGTCGCGCAACACCTCGGTGTCGCCCTTGGCGAGGCGGTCGTAGATGTCCAGAGCCAGGTCGAGCTTGTAGCCCGCCTCGGCGCGGGCCGGGTGGCTGCGGTCGATGGTGTCGGCGTAGATGCGGATGCGGGCGGCGTGCTCGGCGGGGGCGGGGTTGGGCTCGGGGTCCTGGTGCTGGGGCTGGCCGGGCAGGAAGTGCCGCTGGTGGAACCCGTCCGCGGACCGGGTGTAGAAGCGGGGCTGGTTCACGTTGCGCCGCCACGGGTCGAGCTGGGACTCCTCGATCTGGACCAGGACCTCGCCGATCTCGGCGACGTGCGTGGTGAGGTCGGAGTAGTGCACGGTCGGGAAGCGCAGGCGCCGGGTCCGGCCTTCCAGGATCGTGCCGCCGATGGCCTGGGCGACCTGGTCGAGGTTGTCCTCGGTGAGCAGCACGGCGTTGACGGCGCCGACCTGGCGGGGCAGGTAGGTGGCGAACCCGGCCTCGGCCAGGCTGGGGGCGATCCGGGGGTAGGAGACGCGCTCGGTGTCGTCGTCGGTGTTGTCCTGCTGGGCGCGAAGACGGTTGAGCTCCTCGATGAGCGGGGTGATGGCGTCCACGATCACCTCGGAGGGGCGCGGCCCGTCCGCGTCGGGCCAGTCCACGGCGGAGACCAGGTCGCGGGCCTGGGTCTGGGCGGGGGTGGGGTTGGCCCAGTCTCCGTGTCGGTGGGCCAGCTCGGGGTCCTCCAGGTGGGCCAGGAGGGTGTCCGTGCTCAGGTCGGCCTGGGCGGACATCGGGCAGCGGCCGCATACGGCGTTGCTGCCGATGACGCTGACCCAGGTGGGGTAGGTCTGCTCGCTCATGGGTGGTTCCTTCCGATCGGATGCTGGATGGTCAGGCGGGCTGGAGCGCGCGGTCGTGGAGGGGCACGCTGATCAGGCGCAGCAGGTTGTGGGGACGCAGTCCGGCCTCGGTGAGCGTGCGCGCGTAGGCGGCCAGCTGTTCGCGGTGACCGCGGCCGGTGCCGGGTGCGACGGTGTGCCCGTCCTGGAGGTGCAGGACCTCGACGTGGTCTCCGTAGGAGCGGGCCACGAACCCGGTGGGCTGCTCTTCGGGGACTCCCAGGAACGTGGCGGGCACGTGTCCAGCGCGGGTGAGGACCTGGATGACGTGCTGCACACCCGGGCGGGGGCTCTCGGTCGGGTAGTGGCCGTAGCTCGCACCGGCGGCCTTCCAGGGCAGGCGGCCGCAGCAGGGCAGGAAGTGGAACTCCTCCGGGTCGTCGTAGTAGGCGACGTCCAGGTTGGGGTCCTCGGCGAGGATGTCGGCGACCATCGGCCAGATGAGGCTGACCCGGTCGGCGACGCGGACGGCGCGGGGCGTGGAGCGCCAGGCGCGGACGTCGCGGCGGATGTCGGTGCAGCCGCGGGAGTGCACGCGAATGGGTCCGCCCTGGGTGGTGACCGTGACCAGGTCGCGGACCAGAGGACGCTCGGGCACGGCGGGGATGGCGGCCTGGGCGATGCGCGAGGCCGTCGTGCGAGGACGGCGCGGCAACCCGGAGGCGGTGGTGACGTGGTGGACCTGGCGCCTGTCCCAGTTGGAGCGGGTGAGGCGGTAGCGCACGGGCCGGGTGCCGCCGCCGAAGGCCGGGACGGTGCGCTCCAGGTCCTCCAGGAACACGGTGCGCCCGGTGACCTTGGTGACCTTCGCGGTGTGGAAGCTCTGGCGCTTGGTGCGGCCGTCGGAGTGGTTGTTGATGAAGGTCAGCACAACGCCCTCAGTGACGTCAGTGAAGGCCAGCGGCATGGAAGGACCTCTCGATGTAGAAGCCGAACACAAACAACATACATAGAGTGCGCTCTGCACGCAACTTATGCGTGCATGTCACACGCATAGTTTGCGTGCGCGGGTCTTGATCATTTGGCCTACCGTGGGATACTGCGGCCATGACCACCACGGAGCCGACAGACCCCGAAGACCTCGCCGCCCTGTCCACACCCGACCTCGAAGCTCAGGTGCGCATGCACGGGCGCCTGCGTCAGGAAGCCGAGACAGCCGCCGCCACCCACCAAGAGTTCGTGGAACGGGCCGTACTCGAACTGCTCAAGCGCGACCCGAACCGCCTGCGCGCCGAACTCTCCGAACTGGCGGGCAGAGGCGACGAGACCTGGATCAAGCGCCTGGCGGCCGCCGCCGGCATCCCCACACCCACCCGCAAGGCAGGCTCCAAGGAGCGCACCACCCGGCGCATCCTGGACCTCCTGGAATCCGACCCTGAGATGCCCGTGGTCGAGGCCGCGGCGCAGCTCAAGCTCTCGCCCGAGCGGGTCAGGCTGGCCATGCGGGAACACAACCTGCCCCCGCGCCCGCGCAAGGGCCGCTCGGACTGGGAGACGTGACGGGAGCGGGTCCCCCGCTCTACCGCCGCGATCAGTCCCACCGCTCCAGCACCCGGCAGACCCGGGCCAGGTCGGCGTGGATCTGCTCGTGGTCGTCGGCAAGCTCCTGTGGCCGGTGCCGGGCCCGGTGTTCCAGGGCCTCCAACGCCTGACGTGCACGAAAGAGCACGCTGCGCGCCTCGACGCGCTCGGCGCTGGCCGGGAGCCTCCGGTGCTGGCTCAAGACGGTGACGCCTTCGTCCTGGGCGTGGCTTTCGATGTCCATGTGCTTCCCTTCTTCACGTGTGTGCGGCTAGGCCGCGGGGAGCAGGGGTTGCGTGGCGGGGTCGTCGATGTCCAGGCCCTCCCACGCAGGCAGGCCCACCCACCCCTGAGCCAGCGCCGCGGCGCTGACGGGCAGGAACCGCATCGGCGGGTCGTCGAGGATCTGGGGCACGGCACCGCGGAGCTTGACCGAGTGCGCAGCTGGCCAGAAGGGACGGGCGCCCGAGCGCACCGCCTCCAGCGTGGACAGGGAGATACGGGTCCAGGCGCGTACTACGGGCAGCCCGCGGCCGCCGACGGCCAGGCCTTGAAGGATGCGGGCGTCCCCCAGCGTCCGTACCTGCCCCGGGCCCGGAATGCCCTGCTCTCGGTCACGGGCGGCCTTGGCCTGTCGCTGTCGTCGACGGCGGATCCGGGCACGCTCGTCCTCTCCGCTGCCGCCCCACACCCCATGCAGTTCAGCGCGGTTCAGGGCGTGCTCCAGGCACGCCGCGATCACCGGACACTGACGGCACAGGGCGATCGCCTGCTCTTCACGGTCGGCCTGCTCGTCTCGGGTCTCCTCCTGGGGCCCGAAGAACAGCTCGCGCCGGGCGGGGTCGAGCCCGGCACACACCGCGCCGTCCTGCCACTGCCACCGGGCCTGGACTGCGACCGCGTTCACGACGTGTGCTCCTGCCACACCCGCAGGTCCACCCGACGCTGGTCGATCAGGCTCAGCGGGCTGGGCCAGACCACCCACAGGCGCTGTTGGTACAGCTCCACGTGGGGCCACATGAGGGTCTGGGACTCGGCGCGCACCGCGCTGGCCGGCATCCCTCCGGGCAGCAGGAGGTTCTCCGCCACGTGCGGGATCTCGCCGAGCTGACAGGCGATCTCCTGCCCGGCCGGGGTGGACTGGTCGGGGGTGATGATCCCGGGCCGGGTGCGATGCCAACGCCACCCGCCGGGTACCTCGTCGTGCTGCCAGAGCAGCCCGTGCAGCAGGGTGTCATCGCCCACCGCCTGGGTGCTGGCGGGCAGCAGGTGGCGCCCCAAGAACGCGCCGATGGCGACTCGGCGGGCCTGTATCTGCTGCTCTACCCGGGCCTGCCACTCCTGGGTGGTCTGGGCGGTGCGGGTGTGGTACGTCGTCATGGTGGACCTCGGAAGTGGGAAAACGGGGGTGCGGGCGCCCCGCGCCCGGCGGGGCGCCCGCACAGGGGTCAGTGCTTCGCGGCCAGGCGGGCGACCTGGTAGGACGCCCACGGCGCCCCCATCTGCTGGATCAGGTCACGGACCGGCGCGGACAGCGCGGGGGTGCGGTCCTCTCCGCCCTGGGCCAGGTGGGTGATCTCATACGCCACCTCGGGCGCGCCAAAGCGGCGCACCAGAGCGAGCAGCGTCTCGTCCTGTTCCCCCAGCTCGGCCGCAACCGGCTCCGGCTTCTGGCGCAGGCGCTCCAGGTCGGCTTCGGCGCGCTCGGCGCGCTCGCGCTGGGCGCTCAGGGCCTGGCAGGTGCGCTCGTAGGCCTCGGCCGTCGGGTAGGGCTGGCGGTCGTGGGCCAGGGCGAGGTCGCGCTGGGTGATGAGGCGGTCGATGAAGGCCACCAAGTCGGAGTGGTCACCCTCCCCGTTGCGCAGGGTGTCCAGGTCCGGGGTGGCCGGGCACTCCGACACCGGGGTGCGCTGTCCGCACTCGCACCGCAGCTCCTCGCCGGTCTCGAAGAGCTGGCCGATGTGCCAGGTGTGCGTGTGCGAGCACGCCGGGCACTGGCGGGCCAGAGGCAGCCAGACCCGCGAGTCCACCTCGGGGACGCCGTGGCCGGACCTACGCACGAGCTCGGAGCCGACCTTGTGTGCCTCGACGCTGCCCAGTAGAGCCTGGGCGCCCTCCCCCTCGGTTCCGATCAGGGCCAGAGCGGTACGGCCGTCGTCGTCCTCTCCGTCGTGGACCGCGACCCCGTACTCCTGGCCGCGGGGCTGGAGGAAGAAGATCCTCTGGTCGGCGAGGAAGGCGGGCTCGTCCGCGGCCTGGGACGAGAGGGCGTCCAACTCGGGCTGCTCGTCCGCGGCCGCCACGATGTCGGTGTCCGGGCCCGCGTGCGCGACGCGCACGACGCGGCCGTTGACGCGGCGCGCCAGGGCGTGTCCGGGGCCGGTGGTCAGCGCAGCGTCGGTGGAGGCCGCGGCGGGTTCGGCTCCGCTCAGGGCGAGGATGGCCGCGGCGTTGTCGTCGCCGTGCCCGGCGTAGTCGCGCTGGCGCACCACGTGGGCGGCGTCGTGCAGGGCGCGCTGGTAGGCGGCGGCATCGACCCGGTCCAGGTCGGCCTGGAGGCCTTCCAGGTCCGTGGTCAGGTCCTTCTTCTCCTGCTCGTCCAGGCCGTGGAGGTCGTTGGCCGCCTGGATGTTCAGCTGGGCGTCCTGGAGCTGGTGCTGGGCCTGGACCAGCGCGTCGAGCAGGGCGGGCAGCCCGTTGCGCACGGCCACGATGAACTCGGCCAGCTTCTGGTCGCTTCCGCAGTCCAGCGCGTTGGTGCCGCGCGGATCGCGGACCACGTCCTCGATGATCCAGAGCGGGTCGTGCAGCTCACCGCCCTTGGACACCGACCACCCGGGCGGGGCGATGGTCTGCTCCAGCTCGCGCAGCTCGGCCAGAGCACCGGCTGCCAGCAGGTCCCGGGCCTCGGTGCCCGGCTCGGGCAGCGATCCGGTGAACCTCAGCAGGTGCCGGGCGATGAACGCGGCACCGCGCGGGCCGACGATGGTGGGGCGTGAGTGCTTGCCCTCGTGGTCGACCAGGCGCAGCAGGGCCGACCGGCGCTGGCCGTCGATGCTGCTGTGGCCGTCGATGCGCAGCGCGCTGCCGTCATCGTTGTGCCAGACCGCGGGCTCCTTGGCGGCCGGGGGCTGGCCGAGCAGGGACGCCAGCATCTGTCGGGCGGGCGCCTCGCACGTCGAGGCCGGGGCCGGGGCGGGGACAGCAGTGAACCCGAACCGGGCGCAGAGCTTCTCGGCGATCCACTCGAAGGTCTCCGCGCCCGCCCCGTCCTCCTCCAGCGCGGCGATGAGGGCGTCGCGGTCCACCGGCGGCCCGGTGGGGTGTTCGCCCTCCAGCCGCACGACGTGCCACTGCTCCATCAGGGCGTCAGCGACGCAGCCGGTGTCCGGGACCGTGGGGTCGAGGACGTCTTCCATCCACACCGCGAGCTCGAAGGCGTCGGCCCAGGTGCGGGGCGTGTTGTTCTCGGTCATGGTGTTCTTCCTTCTCGTGTGGTGGGCGGCCAGAGCGTCGAGCGCTGGCCGTGTGGGGGTCATGACGCTTGTTGGTGGTCGTGTGGGCGGCACATCGGGCAGGGCTCGACCCACACCCGGTCGCCGTCGCGGCGGCTGATGACGCGGGTGACTCGGTTGCACCGTTCGTTGCCGCAGTGCGGGCCGTAGGGGTCGGCCGGTGCCGGATCGGGCAGCGCGTCCAGGACCTTGCTGGGCCCACTGGCCAGCGCGGGCTCCGGCGGCGCGGGCCGGGCCGGGGGCTCGTCGGCGGCGCAGGCCGGGCAGGACAAGCCGAAGCCGGAGGGGTCGGGGATGTAGCGGGTGCCGTGCGTGCGGCACCGGTCCGGGCTCGCGCCGGGCGCCGGAGAGGCCGCGGGACCCTGCACACCCCACGCCCCACGAGTCCCAGAAGCCCCTAGGGGCCCAGAAGCCTCTGAGGCGACCGCTCGCGCGACGAAGCCGGGGAGCTTGCCCCGAACCTCAGCTTCGGACAGCCGAAAGCTCAGCACCGCGTAGAAGCTGTTGTAGGTTCGCGTGCCGTCCGGGCGCAGGTACCCGGCGTCGATGTACTCGGGCAGATGGCTGGCGTGCACGTCCGCGCCCTCGGCGGCCAGAGCGGTGACCACCTCGACGGCGGCGTCGTAGCGGGCGGCCAGCGCCCGGTGTTCCCGCTCGGAGAGCCCCTCCCCCAGGCGCGCGGCGACCGCGGCGACCATGGCCTTGGCGGTGCCGGACGGCTCGGGTGCCGCAGGCGCCGGGCCCGTCCCGGCCTGTACACCCCACCCGTCAGATGAAGGAGTCTCGCTCGCGCGCGGGCGCGCGTCCCCCTCCTCCTCCTGCTTGTAAGTACTTCCTCTTGTTGGGGTCTGCATGTTGTTAGACCCCGGAATTTCGGGGTGCGCACCCCGATTTTCTGGGGTACGTGCCCCGGAATTTCGGGGTACCTGTTGACCTGCGCTTTTACCGTTACCGACCGGTACGCTCAGAGAGTAGGGCGGCATGGCCGGTGCCAGCGGCCCGTCGATGCCAGCAGCCCGCTCGTTCTTGGCCTGCTCGCGCCGGGCCTTGATGATCGCCTTGGTGTTCTTGGCCGTGGCGGGGATCTGCTTGGGCGTGTCGGCGATGGCCTTCAGGTGCGCCATGATCACGCCGAGGTTGTTCGTGTGGCCGCGGGGCGGGTTGAAGCGGACCCCGTACCGGTTGCGGGTCTTGCGCCCCCGGGCGTCGTAGGTGCCTCGGCGCACGATCGCGCCGACCTGGACGAGTTCGTCGAGGTAGGGGGTCACCAGGTCACCGCTGCCCACGCCGATGGAGACGGCCAGCAGGGCGAGCGTGGGCCACACGCGGGTGTCGCCCGCGGCCCGGCGGCGGTTGCGGTTGACGAAGCCGACCAGCACCCCGTAGAGCAGGCGCGCGGTGGGGCTTATGTGGTAGTTGAACAGGACCCAGTAGCCGATCTGCGCGAACCCGGGCTCGTCCTCAGCGAAGAAGTCCAGGGGCTCGTTGTCGTCGACAGGGCCGTCGAAGAGCAGGGAGGAGTCGTCGGGGTTCACCTGATCCTCCGCGCGGCGTCGCGGGAAGGCAGGACAGGGGTGGTAGGCGCCTTGGGGCAGGCGCCAGGGCGGCCAGCGAGCTGACCGCGCACGACTGCGGACATCACGGGCTCACCTCGTTTCTAGGTCTGGGGGTGTGGGGCCGCCGCTCAACCGGCGGCCCCACGCGGGCGGTGCGGGCTACAAGCCGAGTTCGTCCAGGCGGTCGTGGGCCCGCTTCCACAGCTGGGCGCTGCCGGGGTGGACGGTGCGGGGCTCGGCGTCGAGCAGGCGGGCCAGGACGCGGCGCCGGTAGTCGATGCCGTCGCTGTGGCGCAAAGCCCGGTGCCTGGCCGCCCTGACCTCGGCGCACGCGGTCTTGATCAGGAGCTCGGCCGATTCGTGCTCGTCCAGCACGCGCCGGAGCTTGCTCATGGGGTTCACTTCCATTCCAAGCCGGGGCCGCCAGGGCCCACAGGGATGTGGTCCGGGTCGTGCGGGGGGTCGGTGAGCAGGTCGCGGATCGTGTCCACGACCCTGGCCAGCGGCCCCCTCCCGGTTCTTCTTTCGGCGTTCGCGTCGTCGGTGTGGGCGCTCTCGCGTACCATCGGTGCTGTCTCCGTGCTCTTCGGTGGGCCTGGGACGACGAGGGGGCGCTGCCGGTCCAATGGAGGCGCCCCCTTTTGCATGTGCGGGGTCAGATCTGGGGCCAGGTGATGGTCGGCTTGATGCGGAGGACCTTGCCCTCGCGCACGACCAGGCGCGTCAGGTCCCCCTGGTCCTCGCCCCAGCACTCGATGTAGCCGCCGAAGGTGTGGGCGGCGCCGAAGATGTCCACCAGGGCCTGGAGTTGGAGCTCGACCCGGTAGCCGTCGGCCTCGATCTGGGGGCGCAGGCGCGCGCAGCTGATGACGAGGGTCTGGCCCTCCTCGGTGTCGGTCTTCTTCTCGTCCTGCACCATCTCCAGGTCGTCGCTGGCGGGCGACCTCCTGATCTGGCCCCAGTTCAGAGGCGGGTCGACGGTGATCTCGCCGTCGAAGGTGACCCCGTATCCCATCGCGTGCTCCTTGCTCCCTGCTCGTGTCGTGGTGTTTCGGCGGTGGGCCCGGCCGGGCCCACCGGGGTGTTCAGGTCAGTCCTGGGGCCAGATGATGGTCGGCGTGATCCGGGTGGGGCGGCCTTCACGCATCACCAGGCGGAAGAGGTCCTCGGGGGTATCGGCCGCCGCGGTGAGGTAGTCCCCGAGCTCGTTGTCGGGGAAGGCCACGGCGAGCCGCGACAGGTCGTCCATGACGCGCTCGACGCTCACAGGACGGGGGCCGCGCGGGACCACGGCGTAGGCGGTGACCTTGGTGAGCGAGCCCTCGTCGGTCTCGACCTCCTCGGTCTCCTGTACGTACTCCAGGGCCTTCAGGTTCGGCCCGTTCCTGATCTGGCCCCAGGTCAGAGGCGGTTCGATCGTGATCTCGCCGCTCAGTCGGGCGTAGCCGCTCATCGGCGTCTCCTTCGTCTGGGTCTGGGCCGGGTCGGCCGGGCACTGGTCGGCCGCGTGGTGCTGGCGGATGGTCTTGGCCTGGGATTCGTGGTGTTCGGTGCAGGCCGGGTCGGCGCGCTTGTAATCGACCAGGCCGCAGGGCGCCTTGAGGCAGGGGCAGTTCCGCTCGATCTCGCCGGGCTCCCAGCCGCGCGCCACGTGCAGGCCCATGTCCGACTCCCCCACAACCGCTTATGCAACCTTGCTTGTACAATCTAACTTGCCTAAACGACATTACACAAACACGCTTGCACAAGGTGTGTTGTGTCATCATGGGCCCATGAGCGCACCCGACACAGCCCTGGACGTCCTGCGCGAAGCGGTCCGCTACGCCGAGATCGCCCAGACCACCGACGACACCAGCGAGGCCCTACGCGCCGCCCGCAAGGCCGACGACGCAGCCACCCGAGCCAAGAAGCTCACCGCGGACCTGCTCCGATCCAGCGCCGGCGCCGCGATGCTGGCCGGCATGTCCACCGAGGACGCCGCCAGCCACATGGGCAAGACCTACGAGACCGCACGCCAGATCGCCCGCGCTCACAACGTCCCCCGCCGCCCGACCCGCACCAAGGCCACCTAAGCCACCACGGCCATGACGGTCCGAGCTCGCTCCTCACGCAGCTGCTTCGGCGTCAACCCACCGCACACGGTCTCCACCTGGCCGCTGTCCTGCAGCGCCCACTCACGGCACTCCCGCCACACCGGGCACCGCCAGCACATCTGCACCGCGGCCCGCTCACGCTGGATCCGCGCGCTCGGCCCTTCCCGAATCTCGACACCGCGCACGCTCACCCGCGCATCGGGCACCGCGAACAGCTCCGGCCGCTCCCGGCACACACCCCGCGAAGCCCAGTCGCCCTGCTTGTTCATCTCGTCCTCTCCCCAAGGGGTGCACCTCAGTGCACCCCCGCCAACGTCGATCTCAGGCAGCCGTGGGGTGGTACACCACCCGCGTGCCGTCCGCCCGCTCCACCGCCACCGGCTCCCACCGGTCGGCCGCCTGCATCAGCGCCTGCCAGGCCTGCACCGGCTCGGTGCCCGCATCCACCCGCGTGGGCTCCGACACGCGCAGCAGCGACATCTCCCGCACCGCGATACGCCCCACCCGGGTGCGCCCGTCGGGCCGGACCACGCTCTGCCCGCCCGGCCCCGTCGCCGCCGTCCACCACGCCCACCCCGGCGGCCGCTGTCCGCCAGCGCCCACGCACACACCCAGCGCGCGCCCCTCGACCACATACAGCGAGGAACCTGCCGCGAACCCGTGCCGGGCCAAGAACTCGGCCGGGGTCAACCGGCGCTCTTCCACCCAGGCGTGCACCTGTTCAGTGCCCCACCGCTCCAGCGCCGCGGGCCACCCTCCCGTCTGGTCCCAGGCGTGCGCGCACACCTGCAGCGGTTCCAGCCCGGCCAGCGGCCCCTCGTGATAGGCGTGCTCGGGGTGCTCCCAAGCGGTCCTCGGCGCCCGCGGGGTGGTGCACTCGAACACGTGCGCCAGCGCGACACCGCGATCGGCGTCGCTCATCTGCTCCCACTCGACCGCTCCGCGCGACCGGGCCCAACCGACCTCGGCCTTGCCCGACCCCGAGCACAGTCCGCTGTCGTGCTGGTGCTCAGCGATCACCATGTGCAGATCCCCGCGGCGCGGCGAGAGCAGGTGCACGCTCTGGCCACAGCCAGGGCACATCCCCTGGCCCGGGGCGAACTCACGCAGCTCCATCGAGGACCTCCTCCAAGATCACGTCGACCCGCGGCCCGTCCTGGGCCCGCTCCCCCGCCCGAAACGACACGTCGATCAGGTGCTTGGCGTTGTCGTCGGGCAGCACCCCGGCGTCGACCAGACCGTCCATGAGCGACTTGAACGTCGGCCCCCAGTTGTGGGGGTCGAAGCGGCCGTAGGTCTTGGGGTGCACGATCACGATCGCCTTCGCGCGCCACATCGCCACCCCGTGCTCGCGCCCCATCCGGCGGCCCGCCTTACGGATGCGCTCCTTGTACCTGCTCTCCTGCTGCCAGCAGTACGACCGGTTCGCGGTCAGCCGGGGCAGGCGCCCAAACCTCAGCTCCACACGCCGCCCCACCGCGGCCTCCTGGCTCACCGGGCGTCCTGGAACAACGAACCCTCGTCGTGCAGGGCCGCGTCCTGGAGCGCGCGGGTGCGCCGCTCCTTGGACCGGTTGAGCATGGCGTAGGCGGCCTCAGAGTCCGGGGACGAGATGACCTCCAGCTCCAAGATCTTCAGCAGCGTGGTCTTGAGGACGTAGTCGTACTCCCCGTCGGTACGAATGTCCTCCTGGCGGCTCTTGTGGCCGAGCCGCGCGATCACTATCCACTCGCCCCCGCGCTCGCTGAACATCGCCGCCTCATGCGGCTCCAGGGCTTCCCGCGAGGCCTTGGGCAGGCTGCCCAGGAGCTTGACGGCGAACTCCGGTGTGCTCTGCTCTGCGTCCGACATGACATCTCTCCTGTCTTCGCCGCGGCGTCCCCGCGGCACCCACCAACGTGGGCCGCCCCACCCCCGGGTGGGGCGGCCCACCAGATCATTCGGCCGAGACCGGCCACAGCTCCTCGACCAGCGCCCGCAGCAGGCGGCCCATCTCCACGCCGCTACCACCGGACTGGTCGATCACCCGCTCCCTCAACAGCGCCTGGTACCGCTCGGCGGCGGTCGGGTCCTTCTCCCACTCCGCCCGCACCTGCTCGCGCCAGCGCTCCATGAGGTGGGCGACGCTGTCGGCGGCCTGCGGCCCCGAGCACGGGCACCCGCGCACCACCTCCATCGCCCCGGGCGAGGTCTCCCCCTCACACCGGTCGAACGAGGCCTTGCCGATCTCGCACAGCGCGGCCGTGCAGCACTCACACCCCGGGCACGCGGGCCCCTGCGGCCGCACCCAGGTGTGGTGGTCCCCGACCGGGGTTCCGTGCACGATCACCGCTGCTCCCCTTCCAGCACCACGTCCTGGCGGTGCACACGGGTCGACAGGATGCGCAGCACGTTGCGCACCGACCGCTCGGCCTGGACCAACTCGGCGTCCAGGTCCTCGACCTCGACCTGGCGCGGGCAGCAGTCCCCTTCGCAGTGCTCCGCGGCGTCGCTGCCCACCGCCTCGTCGGCCTGGCGGGCCCTGGCCATCTCCGCCAGCGCGTTGTGCAGGGCCTCCATAGCCCGCAACGCCGCGTCCTGCTGCACCTGTACGTGCCGCTGCTCCAGCTCCTCGTCCACCGTGCTCTCCTCCTTGCAGACGGCACACAGCTCCAGCTCGTCCGCCTTCCGATCCCACAGCCACACATCCGGCCAGTGCGGGTGTCGCCCGCACGCCGCCGTGGCCATCCGTCCTCGTCCCGCAGTGAGCAGGTGGGCTTCCTGCCTGTCCGGCAAGCGCACACGCACGGCGCTCACTGGGGCTTGCCCATCCCGATCACGTCCAGGTCGGGGTCGTACTTCCAGGTGCTCACCCGCGCCGCGAGCGCGTGGGAGGGCAGCCACTGCTCATTCGCGTAACTGACCACCTCCTGGCGAGTGCGGGCCGCGCCGTGCTCCTGCTGGGCGATCAGCGCGTTGAGCACATCCACCTGGTGCATCACCTCGTAGGGGGTGCCAGCCAGCACCGCGCGCGCCACGGCCAGGCGCGCGTCCTCGTCGACGCCCTCCAGGTCAGGAACCTCGCCGCCGCTGTGCAGCACCGACCCGGTTCCCTCGCACGTGGCGCACGCTCCCTGCGGCGGCCGCGCCTGGTCGGCGCAGTCCCGGCACGGCGTCCGCCACCCGGTGGCCCGCCCGTCGACCAAGCGCGCATCCACCCCGGCCGACGCCAGCGCCCACCCCAGGACCTCGCGCACATCCTCGGCGTCGACGCCGGACCACATCTCAGCGCTGTCCATCGCTGCCCTCCATCAGGTCCGCGACGGCCTTGGCCGCCGCAGCGGCCACCACCGGCGCCTGCTCCTCACCGACCAGGCCGACCACGGCCGAGAGCACCACGGCCTGCACCGCCTCCTGGTCGCGCACGACGTCGCGCTGGGCACGCAACCCGATCAGCTCGCGGTTGAGCGCGTCCCATCGGGCGGTGAGCACGCCGATCAACTTGCTCAGCACCATCTGGCTCAGGCCCTTCGCACCGGGCCACTGCTCCACCGCGGCGCGCACGTCCCACACCTGCTCGGCCACCCCGGCGGGGGCGACCAGCGCTCCGTCCTCACGGGCCGCCCATCCGTCCGTGGCCCCGGCGTACTGAAAGCGCACACAGGCTTTCCACGCAGGCCAGTCCCGGTTGCCGTGCCCGTACAGGCCGCCGTCCGGCTTCACCCGGAGCAGCCGCCCACACACCGGGCACTCGGCGACCGGGGCCTTGCGGTCCTTCTCGTCCTTGATCACATCTGGCTCCGAAAAACAGGGGGGTGCCGCCCGCTGCCGCGCGGCGGCACCCCGAAAACGTCGTCAGGTCGTCAGGCGGCAGACTCGACGTGGTCCACCTGGCCGTTGGCCATCAGCTCCCCCCAGGCGCGGATGTGCGCCACCGGTACCTCCTGGGGAGCCCGGCCATCGTGGTCCCGGCGGAACGCCGCTTCGACCTCGGCCACGGACCAGTCATCGGGGAGCGCGTCATCCAGGAACCTCTCCCAGATCTGCGCCGGGCTGGGCAGAACGGCCAGCGCCTTGAGCACCGTCTCGGCCTCGTGCTCGGTCAGCTCCTCGCTGGACTCCATCTGGCGCTCGACGATGTCGCACACGAACTGACGCCGCTCATCACGGCTCATGCCCTGCATGTTCATGAGCCGCCCCATGCGCTGCTTCTGCGCGTGCGTGATCTGCGGAACGTCCACGGCTTCGCTCTCCAGCTCGGCCACCGGCCGCACCCGGTACGGCGACCCCAACTGGACCGTGCCCTTCCCCGCCAGGAGTTCAGCGGGGGACGACATCACCGAGATCACCGGCACCATGTACCGGGTCGTGGTCCCGTCGGGAAGAAGCGACATACGCTCCTCAACTCGCAGGTCCGCGTCCACGTACCCGCCGACCGCGCCCAGCAGCTCGGCGTACCCCGGCAGCTCGGCGGCGGCGTTGTACCCGTGGCTGACCAGCAACCACTGGCCCGCTCCGGGCAGGTCCTTGAGCAGTACCTTGAGCCGGGTGGTCGGCTTGCAGGTCTGGTTCTGGGTGGCCGCGCAGGGGCACCCCCGACCGGACAAGGTCTCGACCTCGCCGTCACAGCGGCGCACGCACCGGCGCCCCTCCCACTCCTCGAACCACTGGCTGACAGAGCCCTGGGGCGGCACCACGATCGGAAGCCGGTCCGCCGTGGTGTGGACCGACCACACCTTCGGTCCGCCACCCTGGGGCTCCCACGGCTCCACCGTGCCGCCGTACTCCTTGGCCGCGTGCTCCAACAGGAGCTTGTCCGACGAGGTCAGCCGGAAGTGGTCCAGCTTCCTCGGCCGCCGGTACTCCTTACCGCCACGGGATATCGCGGGGACGCTGTCCCCGATGCGGATGCGCCCGATGGTGGTCATCCTGCGCTGAAGTGTCTTGATCATGCTGCCGCTACCTCCTGGTGAGCGGGAAGAGGAAGAGTGAGAGGGTCACCAAGGACCGACGGGGACAGCTGGGCGTTGGCCTCGCACACGGCCTGGCACGACCGGAACCACTGGTAGACCGTCTCGTCGCAGCGGGCGGGCACCACCTGGTAGCCCTCCGGGCGCAGATGCAGGATGATCCCCACGTCATGCGTGGCGGGCATGGGCACCCACGTGCCGTCGGGCATCCACCCGTACTCGGCGTTGCGGTACGCGGAGAGCTGGCAGGCCGCCTCCGGGTAGACCCCCCGGATGTGTCCCGCGTAGGTGCGGTCGTTCAGGGTGGTACCGCCGGTCTTGGTGTCCCCGGGGAACAAGGTCAGCAGGGGAAGTCCCCACATACGGGCGAGCACCGGGGACCGGAACAGGAAGTCCAGCGTCCCCGCGTAGTTGTCGCGGTAGTTCGCGACGGTCATCTCAGAGGCGTAGAACTCGATCTCCCACTCAGCGACGAACCGCTCGAACGCCACCAGGTACGGGGCCATCTCCGGATCCTCAGCGATCTCCGCTGGGAGCGCCGTCCCGAGGATGTAGCACTCCACCACCGTGTGGACCTTCGAGCCCAGGTCGGCCTTCTCGTCGCGGTACCGCACGGCCGCGCCCCGGAGCCGGTGACGCACCTCGGTGCGCAACTCCGGAAAGCCCTTGACGGCTTCCATCTCCTCCAGGGAGTCGAACGCCTCGTCCAGCGCCCGCCCGGCACTCCAGGGCGCGAGCGCGGGGTTGGGGTTACCCCCGTGCAGGATCGTGGTCACCGATCGCAGACGCCGCCCGGTCGTGGTGCAGCGGTAGAACCCCTTCACCCGGGAGGGGATACGCGCCGACCCCACGAGCGTGCCCGACCCCGGGCACGGCAACGCCAGCTTCGCCCCTTCAGCCTTGGGGGCCTTGTGCTTGTAGATGGCCCCCGCGAGGGTGACCTTCCGGATGCTCTTGCACTCCGGGCAGGTCACCGCCGCAGGAAGTGGGTCCCTCATGCTCCGACCCCAGAGCGGACCGGCCGAACCTCGTCGTCCTCGTCGTCCTCGGAGTCGAGAGCTTCGCTGTCCTCACGCCACCCGACCGTGCGTGCGGCCTCGCGCAGCTGCTCTGCCCACCGCTCGGCCTGGTCGGCCAGGTGCTCCAGGTCGTCGCGGCTCGCGCCCGCGTCCACGACGATGCCCACCTCGGGCTCCCTGTCCTCTCCCGAGGGGTAGAGGTGCAGTTCGGGGAAAATCCCCTTAGCGGCGTCCACGATGCGGGTCTCCGTGACGCGCACCTCAGCGCCCTTCATCGCCAAGGTCGTGGCCTTGCGGGGGACGATACGTGCCCAGTCTCGCCAGCTCATCGGGCTCCCTCCAGGACGTTGGCCACGTCCTCCATCAGGTCCGCCACGGCCGGGTTGGCCGTCGTCCAGGACAGGGAGCGAAGCGTGTCCACCGGGGCCGGGCCGGAAAGCGCAGCGCCCACCCGCGCCGCGCGCTCGGCGAGGCGGGCGTAGACCGGGCTCTGGGTGCGCTGCGCGGCCGTGCGGTAGCGCGCCTCCTGCTGCGCGGCCAGCTCCAGCAAGGCGGTGGTAGCCTGACTGCTCATTCGGGTTCCTCTCTTGGGGAATCGCCCTCGCCCGGGTCGCGACCGGGCGGGGGATTTTTTATGCCGCCTGCGAGGTGGGCTCGTGCGCGGTGCGCACGGCCGGGGTGGCCTCGATGTGGTCTCCCGCGTAGCGGGTGCACCGGTCGAGCACGCGCTCAGGCCACGGAGTGGCGTGTGTAGCGCGGTGCGCCAGGGCGTCGGCCCACAGCCGCGGGTCGATGCCGTCGACCTCTGGGGTCTGCGCCCACTCGGTGAAAGCTGCCTCGGGCACTCCCGTGGCCTCCGCCAGGCGTCGCAGGTTGAGCTCGCTCACGCGTCCTCCTGCGCCAGCAGATCGGTGACCTGGTCCAGCTCGAAGGCGTTCGCCAGCGCGCAGACGCGCTGGCGGGGTGGGCGTACCGGCTTGCGACGGTGCAGGTACTTGTACAGGGACGCGATCGGCACCTGGGAGTGCTTGGCCAGGTCCCCTACCTCCCAGCCCCTCTCGGTGCACAGCCGCATGACCACGCGGCGATCAAGTAGTGACATGCCCGCGAGCGTACCAGCTCATGGAAGCTTTTAGAAGCTTTTGGAAGCCAAGCTGTCATCTGCTTGCAAAAGCTCTCACGATGGCAGCTGGGCACAGGCCCGCTCCCCCACGAGGGCGCTCACAAGGCGGCACACCGACCAGAGGCACCCCATGCAGCCCCCAGGGCCGCGATACTGAGAGGCATGGAGCCCAAGACGGTCACGGTCGAGGATTACCTCGAATCCCTGCGCGATGAGCGCGGATGGACATGGAGAGATGTATGCCGCAAAGCAGGCATCTCGAACGGCACGCTGTCCAAAATCAGAGAAAAAGGATCCGATGGTGCCGGAAGGGCATATGTAACGCGCCTTGAAAACGCACTTGAAATCCCGCCAGGCACCATCGAACGCGTCACCCGAGAGGGAAACCCCGCTCCCCCCGAGGGCGAAGCGAATCCAGAAACCGAACTAGAAAGAGGACCCTCTAAGCACCTCAAAAAAGGCGAGGTGCTATACACACAACCCTCCGCCGATGGAGTCAAGTACCGCCTAGAAATATCCCCCGGATACGGCGTCACCTACATCTGGTCAAAACCCCAGGAAATCAGCAGCGTAGCTGTAATACTCCGGGCCATGGCCAAGGTGGCACGCGAGGTAGGGGAAGTATTCGAGACGGAAGCGCACGGCCTGTGATCCCCAGCGCACAGACGACCCCTCAGCACCACAGCACCACAGGAAAACAACACCATGATGGCCAACCGCACCCCCCGCCTGCAGGTACTCCTGCACCCCGTGCCCGAGCCGGCCGCGCTCCCCCTAGCCCGCGTGTACGAGCCCAACTACACAAACATCCTCGTGCATCCCGGGGTCACAACCAGCCACCTGATAAACGCCATGGGGAAGTTCTTGGAAATCAGCGAATGGCAGCAATGGCTGGAAGCTTTCCACTACACCTACAGCACGAAAGAACTCAAGAAAGTCATCAAGAACCCCTACATCTACCTGCCTGAGAGCATCACTTCCCTCACTGTGATCGCGAGCAACATTCCACAGAAGATCCGACACCCTCTAATCCAGCTCTAAGAAAGAAGCCCCCGAAGAGATCAACCCGCGGGACCCAGAAGCACAAACTCTGGGTCCCCTACAAATCGAATATCCACCGACTCCGACGGCAGCAGCTTCCGACGCCCCACACGTCCAGTCGGCAAAATGTGGATCGACTGCGTGAAATCCAGTAGGGCCGAGCGCTTTTGCTCAACCGACCAGGAACGCCACAGCTTCAGCAGCGCACCCGCCGCACCCTGAGCGGCCAGAAAATCCTGGACTGGCTGCGGCAGAGGGGCCGTGCGCTTCCGCAACCGCTCCTCCACCTCCGAGATCTCAGCGCCCAGCGACGCCTCCAGCTCCAGCACCCGGACCATCGGAATCCGGGCGCGGCCGGTCTTCAACGACCCGTCCTTGACCAGTTGCAGCTCCGACTTCAGGTACTCCAGGTGTCGCTCATCCTCAGCCACCTGGGTCTCGTCGGCCTTGGGCTCCAGGAAACGGAAGGCGACGTCGGGTCGGCAGAACTCCGCGACGATCAACGCCTCGATGCATTCATGCAGGCCGGTCACACTCCGCGTGACGCACCCGCTCTTAGCCCCCTCGTACAGCCCTTCACACCGGTAGACCAGGGTGCCCGCGCGCCCACCGACTCCAACGCCGATCGGCGCACCGCACCGCCCGCAACGGCCAATCCCCGAGACCTCATGCTTCACGCCAGCCATCCGCCGACGATCAGCTGATCGCTGGGGGTCCACCTTGAGCTTCTCCTGGACCTCGTACCAGACCTGCGGCGAGAGGACCTTCTCCCACCGGTCTCCCCACTCGGTGTCCTTGATCAGCCGCCCGTGCCACTCCCGCATGCCCATGAGGGCGGGCCGTTTGAGCATGGAGGTCAAGGCCTCGGTGGACCACTTGCCACCCTTCGGGCTGGGGATCTCCAGCCGGTTCCACTCCGCCACGACGGAGTGAGGAGTGTGGCCGCGCCGAACGCGCTCGGCCGCGTAGCGCATCATCTCGACGGGGGTGGTCTCACCCTCCGCCGTTGGCCACGGAGTGCGATCCACCACCCGGCGCAGGAGGGTGCCCTTGTCCGGGTCGTACACAGACCGGGTACCGAACACCGGGGTCCCGGAGGGGCCGCCCTTTTCAGCCTGGCTGCGCGTAGCGCGGGTGACACGCCGACGGGTCTTGCCTACTTCCTCGATCCCTCGGGTCACGATCCCAGCGAGGTGCGCCATGTCCCTGGGGTCGGTGGCGTCGTAGACACGCCCGTCGACCATGATCAGCAGCGCTCGATCTTCGGCTAGGTCTGCGAATTCCGCCCACTCTTTCCAGCTGCGGATGCCGCGTTCCAGCTCCCAGAAGACGACCGCGTCGATGGCACCGCGGCGGATGAGGTCGAGGAGCCGAACCCAGTCAGGGCGGTCCTTCTTGGAGTAGCGACTCGCCGAGACATTGGGATCCGACAGGACCCGGACCAGGTCCCATCCCTCGTAGGCCACCCACTTTCTGCACTCGGTCTCCTGTTCCTCGCAGGATCTGCCGTCCTGCTTGTCGTCGGAGACGCGGGTGTAGATGGCAGCGCGCAGGGCTGCCTCGCTCAGGCGTAGACGAGAGATGTGCACTGGGTCATGCTATCGTCTTATGAAAGCGGGTTAGCGAACGTGGCCCACGCGGAGTTGAAGGGCTCCCAGTCGCCGGTGATCCTGCCGTAGGTCGCCTCCAGCCACAGGTAGTAGCTGTAGGCCTCGGAGGTGGTGGCGTGGCCGTGGTCGGGCGCCTCCACGATCAGGGTCTCCACCGAGTGGTACGGCACGAGGAGGCCGTCGAACTCGCGGAAGTAGCCGCTGTCGGGGTCCTTGATCTTGTCGTACTGGGCGAGGAACTCCTCCTCGTAGGCGTTGGCGGCGCCGGAGAGTTCACGCGCGGTGACCACCACGGGGTCGTAGCCCTCGGCGGAGACGGTGAACTCGGCCTGGGCGGGCTCGCCCGAGCCGTCGCCGGAGGAGGCGACCGTCACCTCCTGGGCGGTGTCCCAGTCGGCGTCGCCGAAGGTCAGCGAGGCTCCCGAGGCCACCGACAGGCTCTCGCTGCCGGAGGTGCGCTCCACGCTGACGGCGACGTCCTCGGCGGGCGCCTCGGACAGGGCCACGTCGAAGGCGGCCTCGCCGCCGGGCTCCAGGGTGACCGAGTCGGGGTCCACGACCAGGGTCGGGTCCTCGGGCTCGGGCTCCTCGTCCTCACCCGCGCAGTCCAGGCCGTTGAGGGTGAACTCGGTGGGTGCCTCGTTGGCGCCGCTGTAGGTGGCCTGGAAGCCGAACGTCGCGGTCTGTCCGGAGGCGAGGCCGGACGCCCAGGAGGGGCCGCTGGCGGTCACGGAGCTGCCGCTCTGGGAGACCTGCGCGTTCCAGCTGTTGCTGATGCTCTGGTTGCCGGAGAACTCCCAGCCCAGCGTCCAGTTGGAGACGGACTCGGCCTCGTTGGTGACCGAGACCTCGGCGGTGAAGCCCGAGCCCCAGTCGTTGAGCTGGTAGTCGACGGAGCAAATCGGTGCGGCCTGCGCGGGCGAGGCCGGAAGGAGGGCGGCTAAGAGCACCGCGCCGAGGAGCGCGGGCGCGGGTCTGCGCCAGCGCGCCGTGCGGCGCGGGCCGGGGCGGGGGGTGGTCACGTGTCCTCCTCGGACAGGTTCTCCGTTCCCCGCCGCGGGCCCCGCGCGCCGGAGGACGGCGTCGGGGCGGAGCTCTCCGAGGGGAGGCGGCGGGGCCGGAGTGCGGGTGTGGGGGGAGAGAGCCGGGTACGACGCTGTGACCTGCGGCTCGTTGCCCGGGGTCGGGCCGGTGCGCGTCCGGTGGTTTTCCGGAATACGGACGCCTGTTTTGCGCACGCCTTGCGGGAGCGCTCCCAGGCATCGTGGGGCGAAGTTAACACCCACGACACACGGAGACAACGGGTGCAATCGTGGTGACTACTCGTTAAGTTCCCGGAGCCCCGGGGCGGGCCGGACCGCCCCGGGGACCTTGGGGCGCAGCGCGGAGAGAAGGTGGCGCGGGTGCACGCCCGCATCACCGACCGACTCCAGGACTTCCTGCGCGAGCTCACCTCTCGACTCGTCCGCGAGAACCAGGTGGCCGTGATCGAGGACCTGACCGGGTGCGACATGGTCAAGAACGGGGAAGCCACCTCTTGCTTTTCCTCATGGTTGGGGGTGGTGCCAGAGGGACGAGAGTGTCGGGACGCGGGACCGCCGACTGATGCGTGGAATCCGGGTGGTGTGGGGATGGTGCGCGGGGCACGTCGTCCTCCGTGGAGGGTGTCGCGACGCGGGGGATGTCCGCATGGGTGGGAGCGCTCCCAGAACAGGAGCGCGGAAAGTGGGATGGACTGGGGGACGGGCGGGATGGGTTGGGGACATGGACGCTCGCGCCCCCATGTGCGACCCAGGCCGCGTGTGACCCAAAACACTCGGGAGCGCTCCCATGAGAATAACCACCGTCGCTTCACATGTAAACACCCCGTAAAGAACAGTGTTCGGTATGTCGCGCGGCCCCGGTGAACCCCGGCGTCACAGTGGAAGCACGCGCCTCCCGCTCCGCCACGGCGCCCCTCGGGAATAGCCGGGACGGACACGCCGTTCCTCTGGTAGTTTCGCCAATAAACTACTTCTCAAGAAGCTTTTTACTAGGGGGACAGATGGCGACCCGCACACTGGTGACCGTCTCGGCGGGGATGAGCACGCCCTCCTCGACCCGCCTGCTCGCCGACCGGCTGACCGCCGCCGCCGAGGCGTCGCTGCGCGAGCGCGGCGACGAGGTCCGCACCCGCACCGTGGAGCTGCGCGAGGTGGCGCACGACATCGTGAACGCGATGACCACCCGGGTGCCCACCGGTGAGCTGCGCGGTGTGCTGGAGGACGTCGCCGGAGCCGACGGGATCATCGCGGTGACCCCGGTGTTCAACGCCTCCTACAGCGGCCTGTTCAAGTCCTTCTTCGACGTGGTCGACCCCGAGGACCTGGACGGCACGCCGGTGCTGATCGGCGCGACCGGAGGCAGCCCGCGCCACTCACTGGTGCTGGAGCACGCACTGCGGCCGATGTTCGCCCACACCCGCTCGGTGGTCGCGCCCACCGGCGTGTACGCGGCCTCGGAGGACTGGGGCTCGGGCGAGGGCGGCGGCCGCGAGCTGTCCCAGCGCGTCGAGCGCGCCGGACGCCAGCTCGCGGCGCTGGCCGCGGACCACTCCCCCGCGGCCGGGGACCCCTACGAGGAGCCGGTCCCCTTCGCCGACCTGATGTCGGGCCTGGGCGCCTAGCCCCCGCCCGCCCGCCGTCTGCCCGGGGTCACCAGGGAACGGCGCCCTCGTCGTCGAAGAAGCCGCCACGCGGCCCGTCATCCGGCAGGGTGGCGAGCCGGATCGCGATCGCCGCACCCTGCTCGGGCGTCCGCGGCGCGTTGAACCCGGTGAAGTCGGTCGCCACGTAGCCCGGGCAGGCGGCGTTCACGATGACGTCCGTGTCGGCGAGCCGGCGGGCGTACTGTGCCGTGACGCTGTTGAGCATGGACTTCGACGGCGCGTACGCGGCCAGGACCGGGCCGGTCCGCAGCGTCAGCGAGCCCATGTTGCTCGACATGTTGACGATGCGCGGCGAGTTCGCGCGGCTGAGCAGCGGGAGCATCGCGTTCGTCACCCGCACGACCCCGAACACGTTCGTGTCGAGGACGGCGCGGACGACGTCGAGGTCGAGCGTCGTCGGATCCTGCGCGCCGCCCTCGGTCCGGCCGGAGATGCCCGCGTTGTTGACGAGAACGTCGAGCCGCCCCGCCGTCTCTTCGATCGTCGCCGCCGCGGCGGCGACGCTGTCGTCGGAGGTGACGTCGAGCGCGACCCCGAACGCGTCGACGCCCGCGGTGCGCAGGCGCTCGACGGCCTCTCCTCGCCTGGTGTCGTCGCGGGCTCCCACCGCGACCGTGAAGCCCATCTCCCCCAGCCCCTGGGCGATGGCGAAACCGATTCCCTTGTTCGCGCCGGTGACCAGCGCGGTCTTCGTGTCGTTCACGAGGTCCATGCTCGGCGGAGCACGCACGTACCGTCCAATACCGGCTCAGTCCGCCGTGATACCCACCGGGTATCGGTCAGTAGGCTGCTCGCGTGGACGATCTCGAAACCCGCGAGCTCCGGTACTTCGTCGCCGTCGCCGAGGAACTGCACTTCGGGCGCGCCGCCGACCGGCTCGGAATCGCGCAGCCCCCGCTCTCGCGCGCGATCCGCCAGCTGGAGAGACGGCTCGGTGTCCGGCTCCTCGACCGGAACCGTCGCGGCGTGGCGCTCACCGACGCCGGCGGGGTGCTGCTCCGTGAGGCCGGAGCCGCCCTCGACGCGGTCGCGGCCGCCGCGCGCCGGACACGGCGCGCCGGGGACCCGAAGCGGCCGCTGGTGCTCGTGACGAAGGCCGGGGCGTCCCATGAGCTGCTGCGAAGGCTCCTCGACGCGGCGGGGAGCGCACCCGGCGCGGCCCCGGTCGAGGTCCTCCTGTGCGAGGTCGGCGAGCAGGCGGGGCTGCTCCGCGACGGGAGCGCCGACGTGGCGCTCATGCACCGCCCCTTCGACGACCTCGCCGGGTTCGACACCGAGGAACTCCGCGTCGAGGGCCAGGTCGCGATCCTCCCCGCCGGGCACCCGCTCGCCGCACGCGACCAGCTCACACTGGCGGAGGTCGGCGACGTACCGGACCTGCCGATCGCCCGGTGGCCCCGGCTCGACGGGACCTACCCGGACGGCCCCGGGCCGGAGGTGCGCACCCAGTCACAGCTCGCCCAGCTCGTGGCGCTCGGCAGGACTCTGCTCGTCATCCCCGCCTCCAGCCGCGCCTGGCAGTGGCCCGAACACGTCGCGGTGCCCGTCGTCGACGCGCCGGAGGCCACCACGGTGATCGCGTGGCCGTCGAGCAGCCGCTCCCAGGCGGTCGCCTCACTCGTCCGCGCAGCGGCCGGGCTCCGCGAAGCCGCGCCGTGAGGCGGCTCCGCGCGGTCCGGGCAGAGCCCGTCGCGTTCCCCCGCCACGGTCGGGGACAGCTGAGACCGGGTTCGGGTCGCCTGACCGGCCCGTCGTCCGTCCGCGCCCCACACGCGGACGGACGACGGGTGGGCCGGCGCCAAGCCGAGGCCCCGGGAGGCAGCGGGCACCGGCGGCGGCGCTCCCGCCCCCGGTCAGCTCCCGTACTCGGCGCGGATGCGGTCGGCGAAGCGGGCGAAGTCGGCCCCGTGCAGGAAGGCCGAGCGCATGGTGCCGTGGTCGGCCACCCCCTGGCCCGCGATGTCGAAGGCGGTGCCGTGGTCCACCGACGTGCGCAGGATCGGCAGGCCCACCGTCACCGAGATCGTCCCGTCGAAGTCGAAGGTCTTGGCCGCGATGTGGCCCTGGTCGTGGTACTGCGAGAGCACCCCGTCGTAGTGGCCGGTCAGCAGGCGGTGGAAGACCGAGTCCGCCGGGACCGGTCCGACCACGTCCGCGCCCGAGGCGCGTGCCCGCTCCACGGCCGGGGCCAGGTGGCGGATCTCCTCGTCGCCGAAGGCGCCGTTCTCGCCGCCGTGCGGGTTGATCGCCGCCACCGCCAGGGTCGGCTCGTCGTGGCCGAACACGCGCAGCGCGGTGAGCGCCTCGGTGATCGCCCCCACCTGCTGCTCCTCGTTGATCCTGTCCAGCGCGCCGCGCAGCGAGACGTGCCGGGTGGCGAAGAAGATCTTCTTGCCGCGCACCACGAACATGGTGTTCTGGCGGGTGACGCCGGTCAGCTCGCCGAGCATCTCGGTGTGGCCGAGGTGGCGGCTGCCCGAGGCCCAGATGGCCTCCTTGTTGATGGGCCCGGTGACGATCCCGTCCACGCGCCGCTCCATCGCCGCCCGCGTGGCCACCTCGATCGCGCGGACCGCCGCGGCCCCAGCGCGCGCGTCGACCCTGCCCCACTCCAGTTCGGTGTCACCGAGTCCGCCGGTGTCGAGGCAGTCGACCACCCCCTCCTGCTCCGGCGGCAGGTCCCAGGAGGACACGGCGCGCACCCGCACGTCCAGGCCCAGGACGGTGGCCGCGCGGCGCAGCACGGCGGGGTCGGCGACGACCACCCCGCGCGCGGGGGCGGTGGCACCCACCTCGGCCAGGGTGCGCACGGTAATCTCGGGGCCGATGCCGACGGGGTCTCCGACGGTGACGGCCAGGGTCGGGCGTTCAGTCATCTTCTCTTCTTCCGCTCGGGATCCGCGCGGACACCCCGCGCAGCCTGTCGTTGACCGTGTCGCGCAGCCGCGCCAGGCAGCGCGCGATGGTGTCCTGCTCTCCGACCAGCCCACCCTTGGTGATGATCGGGGTGCCCTCCAACGGCCCGCCGTCCAGGCGGCCGTGCACGGCCAGCGGGACGAGTTCGCCGCCCACGTCCAGGGCCCGCACGTCCAGGGCGGCGAGCAGGGCGGAGGTGACGTCGCCGCCGCTGGAGAACAGCGCGCTGGGGCGGGCCCGGGCGACGGCCCCGGCGACCAGCGCGGCGAGCATGCCGGGCATGGCGCGGCGCGCCTCGGCCGGGAGGCGCACGACGTCCTCGGCCGAGGCGCGGGTGCGCACGATCACGGCCGCGGGGAAGGAGTTCCGGGCCAGGGCACGGACCAGGAGCCGCGCGACCTCGTCGCGGTGCCCGGGGTCGGACGTGAAGCGCTGGGCGTCGACGTCGACGAACTCCGCCGAGGGGTCCTCGGCGACGGTGTCGAGCTGGCGCCGGGTCAGCTCGGTCGCACTGCCCACCACCGCCAGGACCGGCCCGGGGTCGGGTGTGGTACCGCGCAGCCCCAGTTCGCGGGCCAGCAGCGCCCCGAACGGGCCGGGGTCGGCGGCCACCCAGACGGTGCCGTCCCGGCGGGAGGCCGCGGCCGCCGCCCGGGCGATGTCGGCCAGGTGGTCCTCGGTCACGGCGTCGCACAGCACGACGGGTTCGTCGCCCGCGAGCAGTTCCCCGACGAGGTCGGCGCGGGTGACCCGCCCCAGGGACAGGTGCCGCACGGCCAGGGCGCTCTGCTCGGCGACGAGGTCGGCCACCACGCTGGTGCGGACCGGGTTCAGCGGGTCCAGGGCCAGCTGGGTGCGTTCCAGGGGGACCCCGTCGAGCAGCTGGACGCCGTCGACGGTGATCCGCCCGGAGGCGGGGTGTGCGGGGGCGAAGAGCACGCGGACACGGACTCCGGACGGCGTGCGCTCGCGCACCGCCCGCCAGGCGGCCTCCAGTTCGGCGCCGACGTTGCCGCGCAGGGTGGTGTCGGTGCGCTTGACCACCAGGTCCACCGGCCAGAGCCGCGCCACGGTGTCGGCTACGAGCCCGGCGGCCTCGGAAGCGGGCAGGTGGCGGCTGTCCAGGTTCGCCACGACCGCGTCGTAGGCCGGGGCCGCCTCGGGGGCGTGCCCGGTGTCCACCGAGGCCACGCGCATGCCGGTCTGGGCGAAGCGCGCGCCGGTGGCGTTGGCTCCGGTGAGGTCGTCGGCCAGGACGAGGATCCGCGCCACGGGTACCCCCTAACCCAGCACCAGGGCGGCGACGCACAGCAGCGGCAGGCTGGCCAGCCACAGCACGGTGGTCATCCCGCTCCACATCTTCATGGCGGCGCCGCCGGACAGGCCGGTGAACCGGGTCACGACCCAGAAGTAGGAGTCGCTGACGTAGGAGAAGACGAAGGAACCGGCGCAGGCGGAGGCCACGGCGAGCGCGGGGTTGATCCCCGCCGCCGCCACGATCGGGGCGCTGAGGGTGGCGGAGGTGATGATGGCGACGGTTCCCGAGCCCTGGGCGAGCCGGACGAACGTGGCGATCACGAACGGCAGCAGGAACATCGGCACGGGCCAGCCCGAGACGGCGTCGGCGAGCGCGTCGCCCACGCCGGAGGCGCGCAGGACCTCGCCGAAGGCCCCTCCGGCGCCGGTGATGAACACGATCAGCCCGGCCGAGGCGGCGGCCGCGGTCAACCAGGAGACGACCTCCCTGCGCCCGGTTCCCCGGGGCGGCAGCGTGTAGACGGCGATGACCAGCCCGATGATCAGGGCGATGGCGGGGTTGCCGAGGAAGGCGAAGACACCTGCGACGGCGCTGCCCGCCGCGAGTGCGCCGGTGAAGGTGTTGCCGACGATGAGCAGCAGGGGCAGCAGCAGCGGGACGGAGGCGGTCAGCGCGCTCACGCCCGGGTCCGGGGGCTCCTGGCTGATGTCGCGTCCGGTGCCCGGGGCCGCGGTGCCGGACGCGGCGCCCTTGCCGGTGGCCGCACCCTTGCCGATGGCCGCGCCCGGTCCGCCCGCGGCGGCGTTCTCGGGGACCAGGCCCGACTCCACGCTCGCCTCCAGGCGGGGTCCCACGTAGCGCGCGTAGAGCACCACGACCGGGATGAGCAGGATCGACATGGCCCCGCCGAGCAGGACGGTGGTGCCCAGGTCGGCGTCGAGGAGCCCGACGGCGGCGAGCGGGCCGGGCGTGGGCGGGACCAGGTGGTGGGTGATGGACAGCCCGCCCGCCAGGGCCAGGCTCATCACGACCAGCGGCCTGCCGTAGCGCCTGGCCAGGGAGCGGGCGAGCGGGTGCAGGATGACGAAGCCGGAGTCGCAGAAGACGGGGACGGACACGACCGCGCCGGTGGCGGTCATCGCCACGTCCTCGCGACCCTTCCCGGCCATGCGGACGAAGGCCTTGGCCAGGGCGTCCGCGCCACCGCTGCGCTCCAGGACGGTGCCGATCATCACGCCCAGGGCGATGACGATGCCGATTCCGGCGAGGGTGTTGCCGAAGCCGGTGGTCAGGTGCTCCACCAGCTCGGGGGCGGGGACGCCCGCGACCACGCCGGTGACCAGGGCTCCGGCGAGCAGACCGACGAACGCGTCCAGCCGGGACCACACGATGAGGGCGATGACGGTGCCGACGCCCAGGAGCAGTGCGGCGAGGAGCTGTACTTCCATACCAGGAGCCTTTCAGGGGGTCATTCCGGTCGCGTGCCCGCGCCGACCGGAACGATGTGGGGGGTGCAGGCGGGATCGGCGTCGAGGGCCTCGCGCTCGCGGGCTCCGATCCCGTCGTCGGTGATCAGGCCGTAGGGTCCGGGGACGACCGCCCAGTACGGGTGGGGGCCGGAGCCGACCTTGCTGGAGTCGGCGACGACGAACACCCGCCGGGCGCTGCGCATCTGGAGCTCCTTGGCAGCGGCGATCTCGGGGCTGGGGCAGTTGAGCCCCCGGCCGGGCAGGAGGCCGTCGGCGCCGATGAAGGCGATGTGCGGGGTGATGCGGTCCAGGACGCCGTGCGCGTAGTCGCCGACGATGGAGCCGCGTCTTCGCCGCACGCGTCCGCCGACGACGACGAGTTCGATCCCCTCGGCGTCGTGCAGCGCGGCCATGGGCCCGAGGCCGGAGGTGACCACGGTGGGCCCCGAGCGCCGGGCCAGGCGCTCGGCCACGAAGGTGGTGGTGCTCCCGGCGTCCAGAAGGACGACGTGGTCGTCCTCGACCAGCGCGGCGGCGTGGTCGGCGATGCGCCGCTTGGCGGGGGCGTCGCGCAGGCTCTTCTGGGTCCAGGACAGTTCGGCGCCCGCGGGCGCGGGGACCGCGCCGCCGTGGGTGCGGACCACCTTTCCGGCCCTCTCCAGCTCGCCCAGTCCGCGCCGCACGGTGGAGGGGCTGATGCCGAGTTCCCGCGCGAGGTCCTCGACCCTCTGCACGCCGTCGGTGACGGCGTCCAGCAGCCCTTGGTGACGCATAACCACCCCTGCTCGTTTCGCGCATGTGAACAGGGCCATACTGCGCGCTTTACGCAGAGGAAAGCAAGAGTTCGCGCCCCTTGTGCTCATAACGCGCATATAACGCCCAGGGAGTGCGGACACGGCCACCGCGCGGAGAACAGCGCGGCTGGGGACGTTTGGGCGGGTCGGCGCACGGCTATGTCGCATACGGCGCCGGAGAGGGCCGCCGCCAGGACTACGGAGCGTGCCGATGCGAAGACAGTTCATCAACGAGCCGGGCGACGTGGTGCCCGAGGCGCTGGAGGGGTTCGCGGCGGCCTGGCCGCACCACGTGCGCCTCAACGCCGAACCCGCCTACGTCGTGCGCGCCCGCCCGGCCGCGGACAAGGTCGCGGTGGTCTCCGGCGGCGGCTCGGGCCACGAGCCCCTGCACGTGGGCTTCGTGGGCACCGGCATGCTCGACGCCGCCGTGCCGGGGGCCGTCTTCGCCTCCCCCACGGCCGTGCAGATCCGGGCGGCCTCGCAGGCGGCCGACACCGGCCGGGGCGTCCTGCACGTGGTCAAGAACTACACCGGCGACGTGCTCAACTTCCGCATCGCCGGTGAGCTGCTGGCCGACGAGGGCGTGCGGAGCGAGATCGTCCTGGTCGACGACGACCTGGCCACCGACACCGGTGACGGCGGGGGTCCGGGCCGCCGGGGCACGGCGGCGGTCGTGGCGGTGGAGAAGGTCTGCGGCGCCGCGGCCGAGCGCGGCGCCGACCTGGCGGAGCTGGCCGCGCTCGGGCGCCGGGTCGCGGCGCACAGCCGCACCCTGTCCGTGGCGCTGGCCGCGGGCGCCCACCCGGGGCAGGACCGGCCCTCGTTCGAGCTGCCCGGGGACGAGGTCGAGTTCGGTGTGGGCATCCACGGCGAGCGGGCCCGGCGGCGGCGGGCCTTCGGCCCCTCCCGCGAGCTGGTGCCGCCGATGGTCTCGCCGCTGGTGGAGGCGTTGGGGCTGGGGCGCGGGGACCGGGTGATCGCCATCGTCAACGGCCTGGGCGCCACACACGACCTGGAACTGTACGGGGTGTTCCGCGAGGTGCGGCGCGTCCTGGACGCCGCAGGGATCGGGGTGGCCCGCTCGCTCGTGGGGTCCTACGTGACCTCCCTGGACATGGCGGGCTGCTCGGTCACCCTGGTGGGGGCCGACGACGAGGTGCTGGAGCTGTGGGACGCTCCGGCCGCCACGCCCGCGCTCACCTGGTAGAACGTCCGTCCCACCACAATCCGCACGGGAGCACCGGCATGGCAGAGCAGCTCAGTCCCTCCGACGTCGAGCGGTGGGTGCAGGCCTTCATCGGCGCGGTCGAGGAGGAGGGCGGCTACCTCACCGACCTGGACCGCCGCAGCGGCGACGGCGACTTCGGCACCAACATGACCACCGCGCTGCGCCGCACGCGTGAGGCCCTGGCCGACACCGCCGCCACGGGCGCGGCCGGACAGCCCTTCGAGGTGATGGCGGAGACCTTCCTGGGCCACAGCGGCGGCACCAGCGGCCCGCTGTTCGGCATGTGGTTCCGCGAGTTCGGCAAGGCGGGCGCCGGAGCGGAGGCGTTCACCCTGGCGATGGTGGCCGAGGCCACCGCGAACGGGTGGGCGACCCTGCACCGGCTGGGGTCGGCCGAGGTCGGGGACCGCACCATGGTCGACGCCATCGCCCCGGCGTCGGAGGCCCTGACCGGGGCGGTCGGCGGCGGCGCGGGGCTGCACGCCGGGCTGCGGGCGGCGGCGGAGGCCGCGCGGGAGGGCGCGGACGGCACCAGCGACCTGCTCGGCCGCCGGGGGCGCACCAGCTACGTGGGCGAGGCCGCCCTGGGCAGCCCGGACCCCGGCGCGGTCACCGTCGCCCTGTTCTACCGGGCGGCGCAGGGGGTCGTCGGCGACTGAACCCCGGCGCGGACGGCCGGGCGCTGCGGGTACGGGCACCCCTCGAACGGATGCGTGGCGAGGGTCTACGGCGGGGTCAGGCGCCGCCGAGGTACTCGACGAAACGCACCCCGATCCCGCCTGGGCCGCAGCTCACCCCGACCATGCGGCCGGTGAAACCGCCCGCGACCTCGGTCGACAGGTAGCGCCCGTCGATCCGGGCCAGCTCGGTGGTGCCTTCCGGGGTGCGGACCGCGGCGACGACCACGTCCGGTCCCCGTTCGCGGCTGTACTCGGGCGCCGTCGACGGCACCACTCGCAGTTCGAGCACCGTGTCCGCGGACGCGGGCGCCTCTCCGAGCACGGTGGTGAGCGGTCCGGCCTGGGCGACGGCGCGCACCCGCGTGCCCTCGACCTCCAGGGCGAACCGGTGAGCGGGGTCGACGCGGATCTCCAGGGCGCCCGCGCCCCCGTCCGCGTCGATCCCGGCCCGGACGGTCATGGTCGTGTGCTCCTGGCGGCGGCCGACGAACACCCGCTCGTCTCCGGGAGGCGACATCCGCCACCGGTCCCGCGACCACCGCAGCACCTGGTCGGGGAAGACCCCGGCGCCGACCCAGTCGGGGCCGAGCGTCCCCCCGCCCAGCGAGGCGCGCACCCGCGGCGGCTCCCGCGGCTCGACCGGTCCGGTGACCACGGGCCAGCCGTCGCGCCAGGAGACGTCGGCGGCGAAGGTCTCCCTGCCCAGCACGTGCCATCCGGGGAAGGAGCCCGAGGGGCGCACTCCCAGGAACACCGCCGCCCACGACCCGTCGGGCCGTTCGACCAGGTCGGCGTGGCCGGTGTTCTGCACCGGGCCCGGCGTCCCCCTGGCGGTCAGCAGGGGGTTGTGCGGGCAGGCCTCGAACGGGCCCTCCGGAGAGGGACCCCGGGCGATCGTCACCGCGTGTCCGGGGCCGGTGCCGCCCTCGGCGACCACCAGGTACCACCACCGCCCCACCCGGTACAGGTGCGGCGCCTCCGGATCCCTGCCCCCGGTGCCGCTCCACAGCGGGCGCGGTTCGGACAGCAGGTCACCGGTGGCCGGGTCGAGGACGGCCTGGCGGATCCCGCCGTCCGACCACGTGAGCAGGCACCTGCCGTCCCCGTCCCACACCAGGTCCGGGTCGATGCCGCCCGCGCCGCGGATCCGTACCGGGTCGGACCACGGACCGGCGGGGTCGGTCGCCGTCATCAGCAGGTGTCCCGGGCCGTCGGAGACGTTGGTGGTCACCAGGAAGAAGGTGCCGTCGTGGTGGCGCAGGGTCGGGGCGTAGACGCCCGAGGAGGGCGCGGCGCCGGACAGCGCCAACTGGGAGGGCCGGTCCATCACCGCGCCGACCCGCTCCCAGGCCACGAGGTCCGACGACCGGAACAGCGGGACGCCCGGCGCGTACTCGAAGCTCGAACACGCCAGGTAGAACACGTCGCCGACGCGGCACACCGTGGGGTCGGGGTGGAAACCGCCGAGGATCGGACGGGTCGGCAGGACACCGCCTCCGGGGGGAACTTCGGGCTCGCTCACCCCCACGAGTGTGGCATGTCCCTCCGCCGACCCGGGAGCGAGTACGCCATCCAGTACCAACGGCGGGAGCGGTTACCGGAGGGCGACCAACGCCCGGGGTTCGGGGGTGGTTACCCGCTCCTGCGTCGGCACCAAAGGCAGCGGGTGCCTGAGGGCACCGCGTAACGCCCTGCCCAAGGGTGGTGACCGAGGCAGCGCCGGCACCAAAGGCGAGCGTGCCCTCCGGCCTCGGGCAACACTACCGGCCCC
>NZ_CBDRFA010000068.1:0-45847 GCF_965343085.1 Nocardiopsis synnemataformans
CCTCCGTATGACTCCGCAGCCAGTCGGAGCGGCGGGCACCCCGGAACTCAATGGCTGTATATACGATCTGTTGTTCCTATATAGGTACCCGGACGCTATGCTCGGTCCCACTTCCTGTCAAGGATCCGACCGCCGACGCCTCTCATGGGAGACCTGATGAGCGCCCTGTCCGTCAGACACACCACCCCGGCCCTGCGCACCTACGCGGGAGAGGACGCGTTGGGCTCGCTCTCCCGCGAACTCGCCCGGACCGGCGTCCAGCGCGTCATGCTGGTCTACGGAGCGTCGATCCGAGACCACGCGAGCGTGCTGGAGCGCGTGGAATCGGCGCTCGGCGACCGCGTGGTGGCCCGCTTCGAGGAGGCGCGCGAGCACAGCCCGCTCCCCTCGGTGGAGCGGGCCAGGGAGACGCTGCTCGGCGCGGAGGCCGACGCCGTCATCCCCGTGGGTGGCGGGTCGGCCGTGGTCACGGCGCGCGCCGCGACGATCCTGGCCGCGGAGGGCGGGGACGCCCGCGACCTGTGCACGCGCCGGGGTGAGGACGGCCGCCTGGTCAGCCCGCGCCTGTCCGCCGCCAAGGCGGCGCAGTGGGTCGTCGCCTCCACCCCGACCACCGCGTACGCGAAGGCCGGCGCCGCCGTCCGCGACCCCCGCAGCGGGGAGCGCCTCGCCCTGTTCGACCCCAAGGCGCGGGCCCGGGGAGTCGTCTTCGACCCGGCGGTGGCCGCCACCGCCCCGCCCCGCCTGGTGCGTTCGTCCTCGCTCAACGCCTTCGCGATGGCGGTCGACGGACTCCAGTCCGCGACCGACGACCCCCTGGCCGAGGCGCTGCTGCGCCACGCGCTGACCATGGTGCGCGAGTGGATCGGCCGCGTCGGCGAGGAGACCGACGGAGACGTGGCCGTGCGGCTGATGTTCGCCTCGCTGCTGGCCGGGCAGGGAAGCGACCACGTGGGAGCCGGGTTGGCCCAGGCCCTGTCCCACGTCGTGGGCCCGCGCTCCACGGTGGGCAACGGCGTCATCGAGGCCCTCCTGCTGCCGCACACCATGCGCTTCAACCTCGGGACCACCGACGAGGCCCTGCGCTCGATCGCCGCCGTGCTGGTCGGACGGGACGACGCCTCCGCGACGGCCGCGATCGACGCGGTCGAGGAACTGCTCGACGGGACCGGGGTACCGACCCGGCTGCGCGACGCGGGGGTGGACCGCGCGGCGATCCCCGAGATCGCCGCGCACGCCCTCGACGACTGGGCCGTCACGACCGTCCCGCGCCGGGCCGACCGCGACGAACTGGAGCGGCTGCTCGACAGCGCCTGGTGAGGGACGGCGCCGACCACGCGCAGGGGCCCGAGCCCCTTTCCCGACCACTCGGACAACGCACACGAAGGAGACGATCATGACGACGACGGTGGGCGACTGGTCCTACCCCGGCGGTGTGAACGGGGACCCCGCCCCCATGCTGGTCGACGGCACCTGGCGCGGGTCGGCGTCGGGCGAGACCTTCCCGACGTTCGACCCGGGTACCGGGGAGGTGATCACCGAGGTCGCCCTCGCCTCGGTCCAGGACACCGACCTGGCTGTGGCCGCCGCGCGCCGGGCCTTCGACGAGGAGCGGTGGATGCGGCTGTCCGCCCAGCAGCGCGGCGCCATCCTCTGGCGCGCGTCCGACCTCATCAGGGCCTCGGCCGACGAGCTCGCCTCGTTGGAGAGCCGCAACATGGGCATCCCGGTCCCCCAGGCGCGGGCGATGGTGCTGGAGGCCGCGGCGCAGTTCCAGTACTACGCGGGCTGGGCCGACAAGATCCACGGCCGCACGATCGACCTCGGACCCGCCGAGCGCAGGATCCAGGGGTACACGCTGCGCGAGCCGATCGGCGTCGTCGCCATGATCGTGCCCTGGAACGCGCCGCTGATCTCGGCGTCCAAGAAGCTCGCCCCGGCTCTGGCGGCCGGGTGCGCGTGTGTGCTCAAACCGGCCGACGAGACGCCCCTGACCGCGCTCTGGCTGGGACAGATCCTCCAGGAGGCCGGAGTTCCGGCCGGTGTGGTCAACGTCGTCACCGGCCCCGGGGAGACGGTGGGGGCCAGGCTGGCTGAGCACCCCGACGTGGACACCGTGGCCTTCACCGGCTCCACCGAGGTCGGGCGGTCGATCGTCCGGGCCGCTGCGGGCAACCTCAAGAAGCTCTCCCTGGAGCTGGGCGGCAAGTCACCGGTGATCGTCATGCCCGACGCCGACCTGTCCGCCGCGATCCCGGGGGTGGCGGGCGCGGTCTTCTGGAACACCGGGCAGGTGTGCGCGGCCGGTACCCGACTCTTCGTGCACGAGTCCGTCTTCGACCAGGTGGTGGAGGGGGTCGCCGAGGCCGGGCGCCGCCTGAGGGTCGGGTACGGAACCGACACGGACGTCGACCTGGGCCCGCTCATCTCCCGCAAGCAGTTGGACCGGGTCACCTCGTACGTGGAGGGCGGGCGACGGGACGGCGCCCGGGTGGTCTCCGGCGGCGCGCGCATCGGCGACGCGGGCTACTTCTTCGCGCCCACGGTGCTGGTCGACGTCGACCAGTCGATGCCCGTGATGCGTGAGGAGATCTTCGGCCCGGTGCTCGGGGTCATGCCCTTCGGCGACGTCGACCAGGCCGTGGCCCTGGCCAACGACAGCTCCTACGGCCTGGCCTCCAGCGTGTGGACGCGCGACGGCGCCACCGGGCACGCGGTCGCCCGGCGCCTGCGGGCGGGCCGCGTGGGCGTCAACGTGCACCGGGCGGGCGGCGTGCACATGCCAGCGGGCGGCTACCGGCAGTCCGGGTGGGGACGCGAGAGCGGCCAGGAGGCCCTGGAGAACTACCTCGAGGTCAAGTCGGTGGTCTCGGCCCTGAACTGAGGCCGGGGATTGACCTCGTCTCATCGGCCTCGTTATATTCATACTAGTGAACTAAAGTTCTTATATACGAACTTGGAGTGAGCATGTCACAGACCGGCCAAGAGAGCATCGGCCGCGAACTCGCCAAGGCGACGTTCACGGACGAGATGCTCGAGGAGATGCGGGCCCTGATCGGCACCGAACTGCGGACCGCCTCGTCGGTGAACAACGAGTACGCCACGCGACTGGCGATCCTGCGCTTCGCGGAGGGCATCGGCGACGACAACCCCCTGTGGACCGACGAGGAGTACGCCGCCTCCGGGCCGCACGGGCGCATCGTGGCGCCGCCGAGCTTCATCTTCGCCTGCCTGGGCTCGGTCCAGGTGGGCTGGCGGGGCCTGGGCGGCTTCCACGCCGAAACGAACATCACCTTCCACAAGCCCATCGGCGTCGACGACAGGATCACCGCGAGCGTGGTCTTCGACGGTTTCGACGGCCCCACCGAGAGCAACTTCGGCGGCCGCCGCATCAAGGACTACCTGCGCCAGGAGTACCGCAACCAGGACGGCGAACTGGTCGCCACCTTCATCTGCTCGCGGATGAGGTTCGAGCGCGGCGAGATGCAGGCGCGCAGGTCCTCCCGCAAGATCGAGCTTCCCCACCCGTGGACCGAGGAGGAGCTGGAGCGGATCGAGGCCGACATCCTGGCCGAGGCCCCGCGCGGCGCCGTCACGCGCTACTGGGAGGACGTGGAGGTCGGGGACGAGCTGGACGTGATCACCAAGGGCCCCATCGGCCTGACCGACGAGATCGCCTTCATCGCAGCCGGTGCCGCCCCCATCCCGCGGATCTCGGCCCACGGCGTCGCGCTGCGCCGCTACCGCAAGCACCCCAAGTGGGCCTTCCGCGACCCGTCCACCCAGGCGCTGGAACCCGTCTACTCGGTGCACTACAACGACTACGCCGCCAGCCTCCAGGGCGCCCAGGCGGCCTACGACGTCGGCATCCAGCGGACCTGCTGGCAGATCCACCACCTGACCAACTGGATGGGCGACGCCGGCTTCCTCAAGGCGGTCCACGGCCAGTACCGCTCCCACGTCTACCTCTCCGACGTCGTGCGCCTGGGCGGCCGTGTCACCGACAAGAAGGTCGACGCCGACGGCGACCACGTCGTGCACGTGGAGACCTGGGCCGTCAACCAGCGCGACCAGAAGGTCATGCCGGGCTCGGCCGTCATCCGCCTGCCGCTGCGGGAGAAGGAGGCGAACCGATGACCGTCCCGACGGACACCGTCTGGGGAACCGACCTGGTACCCGTGGAGGTCGGGGGCCGAACCTACCGCGTGTACGCGGACCGACCGCACCGCCTGGGCTCACTCCTGGACTTCGCCGAGCGCTGGAACGACCGCGCCC
Organism: Nocardiopsis synnemataformans; assembly: GCF_965343085.1. Classification (NCBI taxonomy): domain Bacteria; kingdom Bacillati; phylum Actinomycetota; class Actinomycetes; order Streptosporangiales; family Nocardiopsidaceae; genus Nocardiopsis; species Nocardiopsis synnemataformans. Next base: position 4,276 of record NZ_CBDRFA010000068.1, read on the forward strand.
ACATCGTCCAGGGCGAACGCGTCGTGACCTTCGCCCAGATGCACCAGGCCGTGGCCGCCCGGTCCGGGGAGCTGCGCGCCGCGGGTGTGGGCCCCGGGGACCACGTCGTCCTCCTGGGCTGGAACAGCCCCGAATGGATCGTCAACTTCTGGGCGACCGTCGCCGTGGGGGGCGTGGCCGTCCTCGCCAACGCCTGGTGGAGCGAGGAGGAGCTGGCCGACATCCTCCTGCGCGTCTCCCCCGCGCTGGTGGTGGCCGACGAGCGGGGCGCCCGGCGGCTCCCCGGACTCTGGCCCACGCTGCCCTGGGTCCCCGCTCTGCCGGTGGGCGAGGAGCCCGCCAAGCACATCCCCGACCCGGGCACGGACGAGAACGCGGCGGCCGCGATCATCTTCACCTCCGGCACCTCCGGCACTCCCAAGGCGGCCATGCTCTCGCACCGCTCCCTGCTGGCCGGACTCCAGATGCTGCTGCACATCACCCGCCGCCTGCCCCACCAGGTCGACCTCTCCACCGGTGAGGCCGCGCTGCACACCGGGCCGATGTTTCACGTCGGCGGGGTGCAGACCCTGCTGCGGGCGGTCTGCGTCGGGGACACCCTGGTGATGCCCTCCGGCCGCTTCGACCCCGGCGAGGCGCTGCGCCTCATCGAGGAGTGGGGCATCCGGCGCTGGAGCGCGGTGCCCACCATGGTCTCCCGCGTCCTGGAGCACCCGGACACACGCACCCGGGACCTGACGACGCTGCGCTCGCTCACCGTGGGCGGCGCCCCCGTCCGCGCCGAGTTCCTGGAGCGGGTCCGCACAGGGCTGCCCGGCGTCGAGCCCAGGATCGCGACCGGCTACGGGCTCACCGAGAACGGAGGACAGGCCGTCGCCGCGTCGGGGGCCGACACCGTCGCGCGCCCGGGCACCACGGGCAGGGCTCTGCCGTGCGTCGACGTCATGATCGCCCCGAGCACCGAGTTCACCGACGGGGAGATCCTGCTGCGCAGTCCCACGCAGATGTCCCACTACCTGGGGAACACGGAATCCCCGATCGACGAGGGGGGCTGGCTGCACACCGGAGACCTGGGGCGCCTGGACGAGGACGGCTACCTGTGGATCACCGGCCGGTCCAAGGACATGATCATCCGCGGCGGTGAGAACATCGCCCCGGCCGCGGTCGAAGGCGCCCTGGTGGCCCTGCCGGAGGTCGACGACGCCGTCGTCTTCGGTCTGCCCCACCCGGACCTGGGCGAGGAGGTCGTGGCGGCCGTCGTCCTGGCCGAGGAGGCCGATCCCGCCGCCCTGGGAGCACAGCTGCGCGACCGCGTCGCCTCCTTCTCCGTACCGAGCCGCTGGGTCGCGCGAAGTGAATCCTTCCCCGTCAACCACGCGGGCAAGGTGGACAGGAACGCGGTCATCGCCGATGCCCGCGCCAGGATCGAGGAGGGCGCATGAGCCAGCAGGTGGCGACCGAGATCGACGGCCACGTGGGGATCGTGGAGGTCCGCCGGGGACCGCACAACTTCTTCGACGAGCACAGCCTGCGCGAGGTCGGTGAGGCCCTGACCCACCTGGACACCGTGGACGAGGTCAGGGCGGTGGTCCTGTGCTCCCAGGGCCGCAACTTCTGTGCCGGAGCCGACCTGCGCGGTGTGGACGGGCACCTGCTGCGCCGGGTCTACCGGGCGGCGGCCTCCCTGTTCACCACGCGCAAACCGATCGTGGCCGCGGTCCAAGGCGCCGCCGTCGGCGGTGGCCTGGGCCTGGCCCTGGCCGCGGACTTCCGGGTGGCCGCCGCCGACGCCCGACTCACGGCCAACTTCGCCCGTCTCGGCTTCCACCAGGGGTTCGGGCTCTCTGTCACCCTGCCGGAGATCGTGGGCCGACAACTGGCGATGGAACTCCTCTACACCGGCCGCAACGTGAAGGCCCACGAGGCGCTGGCCATCGGGCTGTGCGATCGGGTGACCGACGGCGATCCCCGAGAGGCCGCCGTCGCCTGGGCCGAGGAGATCGCCGGATCGGCGCCGCTCTCGCTGACAGCAATCCGTGCGACCCTGCGCCGCGACATCGCCTCGCGCGTGGTCGCCGCCCTGGACGAGGAGGCCACCGCCCAGACGGCCCTGCTGGAGACGAAGGACTTCGCCGAAGGCGTCGCGGCGTCCATCGGCAAGCGCCCGCCCGTCTTCACCGGCGCCTGAGGTGGCACGGAAAACGAGCGCGAGTCGGCCACCGAGAGGATGCGGTTAAATGGCAGGCGTGACCGACAAGCCGAGCGAGAGCGCCGACCGAACTCCGCAGAACCACCGCACCATCGACCGTGTCACCCGCATCGTCGAGGAGGTCGTGTACAACCCCGGCATGACCTTCGCCGAACTCTCCCGGGCCCTGGACGCGCCCAAGAGCTCGGTACACGGTTTCATCCGCGGCCTGCTCGCCACAGGATGGCTCTACCAGGAGAGCAACCGGTTCTATCTCGGTCCGGCACTGCACGGGTTGACGGTCGCCAGTGGCCACCTGCGCGCCGGTTCGGTGACCGACGCCGACCTCCACGCCCTGCACGAGGCCGCCGGTGTGACCGTGTTCCTGGGTGTCCAGGCCGGTGACCACCTCATCTACGTTTCGGAGGCGGGAGCCGACCAGCTCGTGGGGTTCGCAGCCCGCAAGAACATCCGCAGGGGGCTCCTGGATACCGCCGGAGGTAAGGCACTGCTGGCGGCCCTGCCGCCGGAACAACGTGACTCCTACCTGCGCCGTCACTCCGGCGAGAACGGCGCCCTGGTCGAGGCGTTCCTGTCCGAGTACGACGACATCCGCGACACGCGAATCGCGCGCAACACCCTGCACTCGGGGACGCGGTTCGCCCTGGCGACCGCCGTGCGGGACAGGGCGGGCCGTGCCGTGGCGGAGACGACGCTCGTGGGCCCCAGCGTCACCATGCAGCCGCGGGAGAAGGAACTGGCGGCGACGCTGCTGGAGCACGTCGACCGCTGGCAGAAGCGATCGGTGTGAAGCGGTCCAGGGCGGTGGGAGCACCTGGTAGGTCGTTCCCACCGCCCCGGCGGCACCGCGACCGGCGTGCCTCGGACCACCACGTCCAGTGTGACCCGGCGCCCCGTGGCCCCGTCTTCGTGGTGGTTATCCGAGGGTGGCGACGTCGATGACGAAGCGGTAGCGCACGTCGCCCCGTGTGATCCGGTCAGACAGCGGCGGTTGCGCAGGAGCGAGTGGGCCACGACGCTCAGCGGCCGGGGAGGCACCCCCAGGTTCACGAACGTGCCCCCGAGGGCGAGCATCTCCAGGTAGGCGTCCAGGTCCAGGGGGACGGGGACTGTGGACACGAGCAGATCGAAGGAGCCGGAGCCAACCAGGGGCGGTTCTCCCGGCGGGGTGAGCACGAAGTCGTCGGCGCCCAGGCGCAGCGCGTCGTCGCGTTTGAACGCGTCGATCTCGAACACGGTGGTGTGCGCGCCGAGGGCCGCCGAGATCTGGGTTCCGAGGTGCCCCAGGCCGCCGAGACCGAGGACGCCCACGCGGGCCCCGGGACCGGCGTTCCACCGCCGCAGGGGTGAGTAGAGGGTGATGCCCGCGCACAGCAGCGGTGCGGCCTCGCCAGTCCGAGCGCGTCGGGAATCCGGACTACGAAGCGCTCGTCGACGACGATGTACTCGCTGTAGCCTCCGTGGGTGAGCGTGCCGTCGTGGTCGCGCGCGTTGTAGGTCAGGACGTGGTGGTCGCAGTACTGCTCCTCACCGGCCGTGCACGCCTGGCAGTCTCCGCAAGCGTTGACCAGGCACCCCACTCCGACGCGGTCCCCCACGGCGAACCGGGTGACCTCGCCGCCCACCGCGGAGACAGTTCCGGCGATCTCGTGGCCGGGCACGATGGGGAAGGTGGTCGAACCCCACTCGGCCCGGGCGTGGTGGACGTCGGAGTGGCAGATGCCAGCGAAGGCGATGTCGATGAGCACGTCCCGGGGCCGCGGTTGACGCCGTGTGATCGTCATCGTCTCAAAGGGTTCACGCGGCCCGCGCATCGCCCTGGCCAGGACGGCCGTTCCCTGCTTCCCTTCCTCCTCGGACGGCTGCCGGGAGGCCGTCCTGACTGCTTCGGTTCGGGCCGTGGTGACGGGTGTGTCGTTCACGGTGCTCCCCCATGCCCTCGGGTCAGAAAACGAAGACGCCCTTACCCGAGGCCTGTTTGTCGAACTCGGTGTAGGCCTCGGAGGCCTGGTCGAGCGACCACCGGTGGCTGAAGAGGTCGTCGACTGGTAGGTCGTGGCGAGCAACGAACTCCGCGCACCGTATCTGTTGGACACTCGACATCGACCAGGAGGTCATGACGGTGACCTGCCGGGAGAGGTTTCTGCGCACGTCGACGCTGACGGTTCCGCCGAGGCCGACCACGCACAGGCGGCCCCACGGTGCGAGGGATCCCAGAGCCGCGTCCGCCGCCGCCGTTGATCCGGAGGTCTCCAGGACCAGCGGCGCACCACCGCCCGTGGTGAGTTCCCTGATCGCCTGGACGGGGTCGGTCTCCGCGGGATCCACCGTCTCGGCCGCCCCGAAGGCGCTCGCCTGCCTCAGCCTGTCCGCGGACAGGTCCACCGCGATGACGCGCGAGCCGCGCGCGACGGCCAGCATGGTGGCCGACAGGCCGACGGGGCCTTGGCCGAAGACCACGAGGTCCTCTCCCCCCACGTCACCGAGTCGTTCGAGGCCGCCCCAGGCCGTCCCCGTCCCGCACCCGATGGCGGCTCCGGCCTCGAAGGACAGTTCGTCGGCCAGGGGTAGGACCGAGGCTGCGGCGACCTTCATGTAGGACGCGTGCGCGCCGTGGGCGTTCTTGCCGTACACCTGCGCGGGCGCGGTGGAGCACATCTGGGCCCACCCGGAGCGGCAGGACTTGCACGCGCCGCAGCCGGCGTAGTGGTGCACCATCACCCGGCTCCCGACGGGCAGCAGTTGGCCGTCCACTCCGGGGCCCAGTTCGGCGATGATCCCCGCGGGTTCGTGTCCGCCGATGCAGACCTGGTGGTCGGGCGTGTCCGCTCCGGCGGGATCCGCGCGGTAGTAGTGCAGGTCGCTTCCACACATGCCCGAAGCGGTCACGCGCAGGACGACCTCTCCCTCCTGCGGTGTGGGATAGGCGAAGGTGCGGAGGGCGACACGCCGTCCGCCCTCGAAGACCAGACCCTGCACCATCGACCTCCTTGTTCACGTGTACGACGCGGGTCGTAGCGAGCTCAGACCACACCGAGGGAGCGGAGTTCGGCGATCTCCTCGTCGCTCATGTCCAGTTCCTCGTTGAGGATGTGGTCGGTGTCGGCGCCCAGGCCCGGAGCCCGCGCGGGCTCCACCATCGGTGAGTCCGAGAGGAAGAGGGGGCTGCCCAGGGTGAGCCATGAGCCCTCCTCGTCGCTCATCCGGCGCAGGACACCGCGTTCGGCGACGTGCGGATCGTCCATGAGCTCGGCCAGGTCCACCACCGGTGCGTTGGGGATGCCCGTCTCGGCCAGCAGGTCCGCGACCTGCTGCTTGGTCCGGGTGCTCGTCCACCGCTCCACGATCCGGTCGACGTCGTCGACGTGGGCGCACCGGCCCGCCATCGAGTCGAACCGGGGTTCGCGGGCCTCGGGGTCGTCCATGATGTCGCGGAGCCTGTCCCAGTGCCCTTGGGTCGGGCACAGCACGGTCACCCAGCCGTCGCTGGTCCGGTAGGCGTTGTAGGGGACGACGGCGAGGCCGCCGTGCCGGTTGCCGGTCCGTTCGGGCATGGTCCCGCCGCTGTTGACCATGCCCGCGATGTTGGAGGACAGGGAGGGCAGGATCGCGTCCTGGAGCGCGACCTCCACGTGCTGGCCGCGTCCGGTGCGCTCGCGCTGGTAGAGGGCGGCGAGTACGCCGCCGGCCAGGTGGATTCCGGCCATGAAGTCGACCACGGAAGGGCCCGTGCGGACCGGGGCTCCGTCCATGAAGCCGGTCGTGCTCATGACGGCCGTACGCGCCTGGATGGTCAGGTCCATCGCAGGCTGGCCCGCGTAAGGACCGAACGACCCGAAGCCAGTGCCCGAGGCCATGACCAAGCGCGGGTTGACGGCGCTCAGAGCCTCGTAGCCGAGACCGAAGCGATCCATGGCGCCCGGTGAGAGGTTCTGGACCAGGACGTCGGCCCCCTTGGCCATGTCACGCAGGACCTCCTGCCCCCTGGGGTGTTTGAGGTCCAGGCGCATCGCGCGCTTGCCCGCGTTGAGCATGGAGAACTGCACGGACGCCCCGTTACTGTCCGCCGTGGCCAGACGGCGGTAGGGGTCGCCCGCCGGTGCCTCGATCTTGATGACGTCGGCACCGAGTCGCGCGAGGAGCATCGAGCAGTAGGGGGCGAAGTAGAACTGCCCCACGCAGATCACCTTCACGCCTTTGAGCGCCGACATCGTGCCGCCTTCCAGTCGCGGATTGATCGCATTTACGAACATTAGTTTGCTAATGCGAAATCCTAGGCTCCCCCACCCCTGGTGTCAACGAGTCCCACCGTGAGGCAGGCGACCACCCCCGGAGACCAAAGGAGGCCTCGGACAACGCCACCGAGACCGTGGGCTGAGGCGCACATAAATCCGGTGCCCTGGACCCTTGACGCGTGATGCGCAAGGTGGCGCTGGCCAGCTTCATGGGCACCGTCATCGAGTTCTACGACTTCATCATCTACGGCACCGCCGCGGCCCTGGTCTTCTCCCAGGTCTTCTTCCCCGCCCTGGGCACCCACGCCGGAACCGTGGTCTCCTTCGCCACCCTCGGCGTCGCCTTCGTCGCCCGCCCCGTCGGCGCGATCCTCTTCGGCCACTTCGGCGACCGGATGGGCCGCAAGCGCACCCTCATCACCACGATGCTGACCATGGGGGTCGCGACCGTACTCATCGGCCTCCTGCCCACCGCGGAGTCCATCGGCGTGGTGGCCCCGATCCTCCTCATCCTGATGCGGATCGCCCAGGGGCTGGCCGCCGGAGGCGAGTGGGCCGGCGCCGCGCTCTTCACCTCGGAGAACGCGCCCAAGGGCCGCCGCGGGTTCTGGGCCATGTTCACCAATCTGGGCGGGGCCGCGGCCAACATGCTGGCCGCGACGACCTTCCTGGTGACCAGCGTCTTCATGTCGGACGCCACCTTCGTCTCCTACGGGTGGCGGATCCCCTTCGTCCTCAGCGCGCTGCTCGTGGTCTTCGGCCTCTACGTCCGGCTGAAGCTGGACGACACCCCCGTCTTCACCCAACAGGCGAAGAACGGCGGAACGAGCTCACTCCCGTTCAAGGAGGCGGTCCGCAACCAGTGGAAGCAGATCCTGCTGAGCGCCGGAACCCTGCTGTTGGCCTTCGCCCTCAACTACATGGGGGCGTCCTACCTCACCAACTACGGCACTGCCACGCTCGGGCTGGACCCGTCCGTGGTCCTCGGCGCGGGTGTGCTGGGCGGCCTGGTCCTCGGTATCGGCATCGTCTCCGGCGGCACCCTGTCCGACCGTCTCGGGCGTCGGCGCGTGCTGATCACCGCGAACGCCGTGGGCATTCCGTGGGCGCTGCTGCTCTTCCCCCTGTTGGACGCTCAGTTCATCGGGTCGTTCTGGATCGGGCTCGCGGTGAGCTTCCTCATCGCGGGACACGCCTTCGGAGTCGCCGGGGCGTTCCTCTCCGAGCTCTTCCACACCCGTTACCGCTACACCGCGGCGGGGCTGGCCTACAGCCTCGCGGGGATCTTCGGTGGGGCTCTCCCCCCTCTGCTCGCCGCGAGCATCATCTCGACCTGGGGCGGGTTCACGTTCGGGGTTCTGCTGGCGGCCGTCGGTGTCGTTTCGATCCTCAGCACCCTGGTACTCAAGGAGACCAAGGACTCCGAGCTGGTCGACGCGGTTCGTACCAGCTGAGGCCCCGCACGCGCACGTGCGGCCGCGTCACACCCCCGTCGTGGAACGCCACCGCAGAGGTACGCCGTCGGACTGCCTGATCCGGCCCTCCCGCTGGAGGCGGACCAGGTGCGCGAGGGTCTCGCCGAGGGCCGACCGGGCCCCTCGGGGGTTGAGAGTCGCGAACGGCCGGGACCAGGAGACGACATTGGCGACCTCCCAGACGGTCCCGCACCCGCCGAGGACCGCGGCCAGGACCTCTTCGAGTCTCTCCTGGTGGTGCACGGTCACGACGGCGAGCCTCTCATCGAAGCGGTCGAAGGACCACTCGTGGCCTGGAGCGGCCAGGACTCCACCGTGGGGTTCGAGCCGGGCCAGCGACCTCTGGTAGTCGCCCAGGGGGTCCTCCCTCGAGGTCGGCCGACGGGAGATGTTCGCCGACACCCGGGGAAGCAGGTGGTCACCGGTGAATAGGACGTTGCGGGAGCGGTCGTGGAAGACCGTGTGCCCGGGCGTGTGGCCTGGGGTGTGGATCGCCACCAGGTCGCCTCCGGTGCCGGGTATGGCCTCGCCGTCGCGCAACTCCCTGTCCGGGGCCTGCGACGGCATGTCCCGCATGAGCTGTGCGCGGTCGCTGAGGAGGTCGTCCGTCCTTGACGCGGGCACCCCCATGCGCCGGACCCAGTCCTCGATCTCGGTGAGGCGCTCCACGCGCTGCGCTTCGGTGCGGGCGGTCTGCGGCAGCTCCGCCGGGTGCAGCGCGATCCAGGCGCCGGTGTGCTCGCGCACCCGGCCCGCGAGCCCGTAGTGGTCGGGATGGGCATGCGTGACGACCACCCCGAGGAGGTCGTCGAGGCCGCCCCCGGCCCGCGCGAGCCCCGCAGTGAAGAGATTCCAGCCCTCGTCGCCGTCCCACCCCAGGTCGATCGCGACGAAGCCGCCGTCACACCGCAACAGGTAGGTGGATCTCCCCGGGGCGCGGACCGAGGAGCTCCGGTCCCTGACCTGGGACCAGATCGACACCACGGGCCAGGTCCCCACGATCCACGTGTGGACCTCGGTACGCGGCGACGGGGACACCAAGACCCGACGGTCACGGCGCTCCCTGGAACTGCCCCGCATCGCCGTCACAGCGGTGAACGCACACCGGGCCATGCAGGCCCGAGAGCGTCTCGCGGCAGCCGAACTGTGGCAGGACAACGACCTCATGTTCTGCACCCGATACGGGACACCGCTGGACCACCACAACGTCCTGCGGGACCTCCGCACCATCATGAGAAAGGCAGGACTCAACCAGGACGAATGGACCGCGCGCGAGCTGCGGCACACGTTCGTGTCACTGCTGTCGGCCACGGCGTGAGTATCGAGGAGATCTCACTGCTCGTGGGACACGACGGAACCGACACCACCGAACGCGTCTACCACCACCAACTGAGGCCGGTGCGCCGCCCCGCGGCCAAAGCCATGGACAACATCCTCAACGACGTGGGCTGACGACCCACATGCCCCGGTTACAGCCCCACTTCCACCCCACCTGGAACGCAGAAAGAGGCCCACCGAATGGTGGACCCCTCGCTGACCTGCTATTCCTCTGTCGGGACGGCGGGATTTGAACCCACGACCCCTTGACCCCCAGTCAAGTGCGCTACCAAACTGCGCTACGTCCCGTCCGCTGCGCGGACACCGTTCCCGGCCCCGCCAACAGGTGAAACTGTATCGCATCCGGCAGGGAGCTCGAACCGGATATCCGGCCACAGGCGCCGAGCACGGGGCTCTCTCTCAGAGCACCAGCCCCTCGACGAGGGACTCCTCGTCCTCACCCGTGTGCACGACGACCGCTCCCGGGGCCGCGAGCATGTCGACCAGCACCTGCCCCTCGAGGGCGATCCACCGCGCCGTGTCCCAGGACACCGACTCACCGAAGGGCGCCACCGCCACCTCGGCCCGTCGGTCGTCCGCCCCGAGGGAGGCACGCGTGCGCGGGACGAGTACCACGTCCTCCAGCGCGACGACGTTCTCGGTGCTCGCGTACCCGCCCAGGAGGCTCTCCGTGTCCGCCGTCGCGGTGATCCCGCCCGAGGCGTCGACGCGGTGGAACAGCGAACCGTCGTGCAGACTCTCACGGAGCACACCGCCCGCGGTGTCGACCTGCACCACGCTCTCCTGTTCGTAGTCCCCGTCCCTGCCCCAGCCCTCGTCCGCCACGAGTGTGGGAAGGCGGTCGAGCCGCTCCCCGGTGGCGGCGTCGAGCACGCGCAGGGCCGGATCGGCGTCGTACTGTTCCAGCGCGATCACCGGGGTGCCGTCTCCGGTGGGCACGGGCCGCCCGACCGGTTCGGGCGCCGTCTCTCCCGGGGCGGTGGCCCACGCGTGGCGCCAGGCTTCCTCTCCGGTGGTGAGGTCCACCGCCGTGACCGCGACCTCCACCCGGTTCTCGCCCGAGAAGAGGCTGAAGAAGCTCTCGTAGGCCGAGTGGTCCCCCAGCCTGCTCTGCCTCTCGGGGGCGCACCCGTGCAGGGTGACCAGCAGGTCGCCGTACCGCAGGGGGTCCTCGTGGCGGCAGGCCAGGCCGTCGTCGGCCTCCGCCAGCGTGCGCGACCACAGTTCCCCGCCGCCGTCCAGCGATCTCGCGGTCAGCGTGAGCGAACCGCCGGGGCCCGTCCGGACGAGCCCGATCCGGGCCTCGGGGGTCATCGCGACGAGGCTGCCCCACCCGTTCTGCTGGAGCGCGGTGTGCTCGCCGGTGACCTCACCGGTCGCGATGTCGAGTACCACCGTGGTCCACTCCACCGGCTCCCCGTCCGCGCCGGGTTCGGTGCCCTCGGGAACGTCGCCGCGAACGTGGCGCACGTACACGTGCGCGTCGTCGGCCCACACGCTCCGGCCCCGGTCACGCGGGCGCCGGAAGGACCACCGCTCCTCGCCGGTCGTGCCGTCCAGGGAGACCGCGCCGTCGTCGAGCAGGACCAGGGGCCCGTGGGTGCCCGCGCGGACCTCGTCGATCCGCGTCCCCATCGGGGACGCCCAGCTCCACCCCACCCGGCTGACCGCCTCCGGCACGCGAGCCTCTGCGGCTGCGCGGACGCCAGCATGAACAGGCACCCCAGCTCACCGGGTCCCCGTCCGGTTCCAGGTGCCCGGTCAGGATCCGTGCACACAGACGGAAACCGCGCACGCGTCCGGAAACCGCGCACACGAATGGAAACCGTGCACGCGCCAGGGGCAGCCGGTCCGCGTCACTGGCCGCTGGGCCAGGTCTCCTCCTCGCCCGAGTCCTCCTCGACCTCGTGCAGGGGCGTGAGCGCGCGGGTGCGGTCGACGAACACGAAGGCGTCGTAGCGCTCCCCCAGCACGGTCGGGACGTAGTTGCGCCGCCCGTCGCGCCCGGGGTGGTAGACGACTCCGATGGCGCGGTGCGGCAGGATCTCGTCCGCGAACGGATCGACCGCCCCGTCCCCGGTCAGGACCAGCAGGCCCGTCTCCCCCTCGAACGACTGGTGCAGCAGTGCCTCCACGCTCCCGTGGCGCGCCGCGGGCACCGGCATCGGCTCGGGGGTCTCGCCCCACGCCCGTGCGGCCATGACCCGGCCCTCGTAGGTGCCGAAGCCGACGAGGACCGTGTCCTCGTCCCCGTGGCGCTCGCGCACCAGCTGCCCCACGTTGACCATGCCCGCGGCGGCCATGTCGGTGGCGCGCGCGTCGCCGACGTGGGTGTTGTGCTCCCACACGACGGCCTTGGCGCCGGGCCCGTGGTGCTCCATGAGCCGGTCGAGCGTGTCGGCCATGTGGTGGTCGCGGACGTTCCACGACTCGGCCCCGCCGCGCACCATCGCCCGGTAGTACTGCTCGGCGCCCGCGAGCACCTCGGCGTTCTGGCGCGCGGCGAAGTCGGCCAGGCCCTCGGCGGGCGATGCCTCCCCCGCCCGCTCGCGCAGTTCGGCCAGCAGGCGCACGACCTCCGCCTCACAGCTCTCGGGCACCAGCCGCGTCGCGCGGGCGTAGGCCTGGGGGTCCTCTCCGTAGGGCTCGAAGCAGCGGTAGGCCCTCAGGGCCGGTTCGACCTGCTCGGGCATGTTCTCCCGCAGCCACCCCAGCACCGCGTACAGCGACTCCCACAGGCTGTAGACGTCCAGGCCGAAGAACCCGGCGCGCCGCTCCGGCGCGAGCCCCAGGTTGCGCTCGCGCAGCCACCGGGCGAACTCCAGCACCTCGGTGTTGGCCCACATCCACTGCGGCCACCGGCGGAAGCCCTCCAGGATCTCCTTGGGGTCCTCGGGCGCTCCCTGCGCGCCCACGACACCGCAGTGCAGCTCCTGGAAGTCCGGCCAGTCGCCCTCCACCGCGACGAAGGAGAAGCCCGCCTCGTCGATCAGCCGCCGGGTCAGTTCCGCCCGCCAGCGGTAGAACTCGGCGGTGCCGTGCGAGGCCTCGCCCAACAGCACGTAGCGCGCGTCGCCGATCCGTTCCAGAACCGGGTCCAGCGACCTCGGGCCGGTCAGCCGCAGGAGGGCGTCCGGGCCGATCCCGGGGCTCACCTCTCCACCTCGCCCAGGATGCCCGCGAACCAGCCGGAGGCGGCGTCGGCCACCTCCTCCAGCGCACCCGGTTCCTCGAACAGGTGGGTGGCGCGGGGGACGACGTGGATCCGGTGCGGGGCGCTGAGCCGGTCGGCCGCGTCCTCGTTGAGCCGCAGGACCTCGGTGTCCGCGCCGCCGACGATGAGCAGCGTCGGGGCGCGCACGACCTGGAGCGCCTCCGTGCCCGCGAGGTCGGGGCGGCCGCCGCGCGAGACCACCGCGGCGACCAGGTCCGGGCGCTCGGCGGCGGTCCTCAGCGCGGCGGCGGCGCCGGTGCTGGCGCCGAACAGGCCGATGGGCGTCCCCGCAGTGTCCTCGTGCGCGGCCAGCCAGTCCACGGTGCCGGTGAGCCGCCGGGTGAGCAGGTCGATGTCGAAGCGCTGCCGCCCGGTCGCGCTGTCGGCGCGCTCCTCCTCGGGGGTGAGCAGGTCGAGCAGGAGCGTGGCGACCCCGATCCGGTTGAGCTCTTCGGCGACGGCCTGGTTGCGCGGGCTGTGGCGTGAGCTTCCGCTGCCGTGCGCGAAGGCCACGACCGCGGTCGCCCCGGGGAACACGGCCAGCCGCCCGTCGAGCCGCGCGTCCGGCGTGCGTACCGTCACGTCGACGGCGGTCATGGTGGTCTCCCTTCGTGGGGGCCGGGCTCCCGTGCGGTGCTCCGGCCCGGTGTCGTCCGCCGCGTGCACGGCGGCCGGTGGCGGTCAGGGACGGCCGGAAGGGCCGCCGCCGGAACCGCCAGGACCGCCGGGACCACTGGAGTCGCCGGGTCCCCGGGGAAGCCTCACCAGCAGGCCGCGGACCTCGTCGTCGGTGACCTGGGGAAACCTCTCGTACCAGAGGCTGACCGCGCCGAAGTCCGGCGGCGTCTCCAGGCAGACGACCCGGTCGCAGACGTCGGAGAGCGCGCGCACGGCGTCGGGCGCGCCCACGGGAACGGCCAGCGTCAGGGACGCGGGGCGCCGGGCGAGCACCGAGGTCAGCGCCGCCCGGGCACTCAGCCCGGTGGCCAGCCCGTCGTCGACCACCACGACGTCGTATCCGCCGACCTCGGGCTCGGGGTCCTCCCCGCGGTAGGCCAGCAGCCTGCGCCGCGCCTCGGCCTGTTCGGCCCCGACCATGTCGGCCAGGCGCCCCTCGGGAATGCCCAGCAGGTCCAGCGCCCTCTGGTCGAACAGCGGAGGCCCCTCGGCCGTGGTCGCCCCGATCGCCGTCTCCGGGCTCCCCGGGGCACCGATCTTGCGCACGACCACGACGTCCAGCGGCACACCGACGGCCTCGGCGACGGGCCTGGCCACGGGAACACCGCCCCGTGGCAGGGCCAGCACGCGCGGGCGCGGTCCCGCCTGCTCCGCCACCGCGCGGGCCAGCCGCTCGCCCGCCTCTCGCCGGTCCCGAAACACGTATGTCACCTCACCCCGGTCGCGTCGTCGCGGCGCCCGGATCCCGTGGCGCGAAGGCCCGCGTCCGCGCAGTTCAGCGGTGCGCGCGGGCCGTGTGGTGAGCGCTACCCCGGTGCCTCCGGCGCACACATGGCGCAGGCCGGGCACGCCGGGGCCCGCCTTCGTGACCGGGAACACCACGGCCCGACGCGTCCCTCTCCGAGCGGGCCTTCCAGGACGTCCGGTCCCGAACCCCGCCCACACCGGTGCCTCGCTACTCGCCGGTCCCCTCCCCGCCGTGCCCCGCCGAGGCGTGCTTGGCCGCCTCTGCCTCCAACGTGGTGAAGTCGCGGGCCAACCCTCGCAGGAGGGTCGTGACCGCGTGGCCGATCTCCGTGCCGTCCACTGGCGCGTGCCCGAAGAGCAGCCGGTAGTGGACCAGGGAGGCCAGGGTGTCGACCGCCAGCGTGAGGTCGACGTCGTCGCGCAGGTCGCCCCGATCACGCGCCCGTTCGAGGGCGTCGCGCACCGCCGCGCGGGGAGGCGTGAAGAGCGTGTCCATGAACCTGCGGTGCAGTTCGGCGTCACCCAGGCAGTCGGCGAGCAGAGGGCTGAAGAACTCCGGCCCCATACAGGTGAAGGTCCGCGCGAACAGCGACAGGGCCTCGTCCAGGTCGCACAGGGTGCAGCCGGTACGCGGCGGCTCCACCCGCCCCATGCGCCGCTCCAGTTCGGCGAGCACGAGCAACTGCCGGTTGGGCCAGCGCCGGTAGAGGGCCGCCTTGCTCACCTGTGCCCGCCTGGCGACCTGCTCGATCGCCAGTCCCCGGTAACCGCCCTCCTCCAGGACATCGGAGACCGCGTCGAGGACCGCCGTGTCGATGTGCGTGTCACGGGGACGTCCGCCTCCGCCAGAGCGCTGAGCCATTGACGTCATCTCTCCTTCGCGCCTAATATCCGATTCGGACCGTATCGTATCGAAACGAGAGACAGAGGACAACCATGGCCACGGACGTACCCCCGCGCGCCGGCCCCCGCCAGTGGCTCGGGCTCGGTCTGCTCACCCTTCCGCTGTTCGTGCTGGCCGTGGACGCGAGCATCCTGTTCCTCGCCGGACCGCACATCGGCACCGACCTGGATCCCAGTCCGACCCAGTGGCTGTGGGCCATGGACGTCTACGGCTTCGCCATCGCCGGTCTGCTCGTCACCATGGGCTCGGTCGGCGACCGCATCGGCCGCAGACGGCTGCTGCTCATCGGCTCCGTCGTGTTCGCCGCCGCCTCGGTGGGGGCGGCGCTGGCGGACTCCCCCACGGCGCTCATCGCCGCGCGCGCCGCCCTCGGCGCCGCCGGCGCCACCCTGATGCCGTCCACGCTCGGGCTCATCCGGACGATGTTCCGGGACGGTCGTCAGCGCACGACCGCGGTCGCGGTGTGGATGACGACCTTCTCGGTGGGCGTCGCCCTGGGGCCGCTCGTAGGCGGCGCACTGCTGGAGGCGTTCTGGTGGGGGGCGGTGTTCCTCGTGGCCGTGCCGTTCATGCTCGTCGTGGCCCTGCTCGGGCCGGTGCTGCTGCCCGAGAGCCGGGACCCCTCCGCGGCCCGGACCGACGCGGTGAGCGTGGTGCTGTCCGTCGCGGCGATGCTCGGCGTGGTCTACGGCCTCAAGGAGATGGTCGCCTCCGGCCCCGGAGCGGTGTCCGTCGCCGTGCTCGCCGTCGGTCTCACCCTGGGCGTGGTGTTCGCCCGCAGGCAGAGGACCCTGGCGACACCGCTGGTGGATCCCGTGCTGTTCCGGTCCCGGACCTTTCGCACCGCCCTCGCCCTGCTGGTCGTGGGCGTCTTCACCGTCACCGCGGTGAACTTCCTCGTGCCGCAGTTCCTCCAGTCGGGCGCCGGGCTGCCCCCGCTGCGGGCGGGCCTGCTGACCGTGCCCGTCGCACTGTCCGCGATCGCCGGTTCCCTCGCCGCGCCCGCCCTGGCCGGGCGCTGGGGCCCGTCCCCGGTGGTCATCGGCGGTGCGCTGCTCTCCCTGGCCGGGTACCTGCTCCTGGCACAGGTGGACGCGCAGGGGCCGCTGTGGGTACTGGTGGCGGGCGGGTCCCTGGCCGTGCTCGGGCTGAGCCCGACGACGGTGCTGACCACCGACCTGGTGGTCTCCTCGGCGCCCGAGGAGCGTTCTGGGTCAGCCGCGGCCCTGTCCGAGACCGGCGGCGAACTCGGTGTGGCCCTGGGCATCGCGGCCACGGGCAGCCTGGTCTCCGCCGTCTACCGGCTGCGGGTGGAGGGGCTGCTGCCCGGTGGCCTGCCGACCAACGCCCTCGCAGCGGCCCGGGAGGACATCGGGTCGGCCTTGGAGGCAGCCGCGGGGCTGCCCCCGGCAGTGGCCGGAGAGGTGGTCGCCGCCGCCCGGGAGGCCTTCGGGGACGCCTTCACCACCGTCGGGTACGTGTGCGCCGCCGTCGCCGCGGGGCTGGCCGTGCTCGCCGCCGTCGGCATGCGCCCGCGTCGCGCGGAGGGGTCGGAGCGGGCGGGCGACGCGGACGGAGCGGGCCGGATCGACGGTTCCGGCGGTGCGGACCAGGCGCGGGAGCCGTCTTGACTCCGGTCCACCCCGGACGGCCCTCCGCACGGACCGGCCCGTCCGGTGCGCTGCCACCGCGCCGGGGCCGGTTCCGCGCTACTCGCCCAGGGTGCCGTCGAGGCGCTGGACCACGCAGAACTCGTTGCCCTCGGGGTCGGCCATCACCGCCAGCAGGTGACCGTCCTCCTCGTAAGTGGGGCGCAACACCTCGGCTCCCAGCGCGCGCACCCGCTCGATCTCCGCGGCCACGTCGTGGACGAGCAGGTCCAGGTGCATCCGGTTCTTGCCGGGGCGGGGCTCGGGCACCTTCTGGAGCACCAGGTCGGGCCAGCGCCCGTTCGGGTCCTTGAGGGCGAGGTAGACCGGGTGCTGGCCCTCCTCGCGCTCGAAGCCGAGCGCGGCGCACCAGAAGTCGGCGGCGGCGTGGAGGTCGTTGGTGTCGAGTACGCAGACCAGGCGCACGTGGCGCTCCCCTCGGTTCACCGTGCGGACCGCGGCCGCGGTCCGTACGGCCACCCTACGACGGAGGCCCCGCACGGCGGGAGACCCCGAAAGCGCCGGGGCGGTCAGTCGCCACGACGCCGCGGAGCCCGCCCGCGCGGAAGGTGGTCCTCTCGTCCGTCCGCGCGGCGGGTTCGGCGTCTAGGCTCAGGACGCGGTTCCAGGAATGAGCAGCCCCTCGGCCTCCAGGTCCGCCCACAGGGCCTCGGGGACCGGGGCCGCCAGAAGCCGGGCGTCGTGCGTGATCTCCCCCGCCGAGCGGGCCCCCACCAGGACCCCGGCCACCGCAGGATGGCGCGCGCAGAAGGCCATCGCCGCCTGAGGCAGGCCCACGCCGTGGCGGCGGGCCACCGCGGCGATCCGCAGCGCCCGGTCGCGCAGCGGGCCGGGGGCGGCCGCGTAGTCGTAGGTGGCGTCGGCGGAGGGCTCGTCCACGGCCAGGATCCCGCTGGTCAGCTTCTCGGCCCTGAAGGGCCGAGCTTGCAGCTCTTCCACACACCTGGCAGGTGTGCTTCAGGCCGCGTCGTCGGCAGCGTGACTCACTGCCCAGCCCGCCACACCCCTGGAGGAGATGTTGCGGGCTGCGTTCACATCGGCGTGCTCAGCGAAGCCACACGACGTGCATCGGAAAGTGGCCTGGTTCGGCCGGTTCCTCTTGTCGACGTGGTCACACGCGCTACACCCCTGGGAGGTGTAGGCCGGGTCCACGTACACCACCGGCACCCCGGCCCGTTTCGCCTTGTAGGCGATGTAATCGCCCAGTTGGGCGAAGGACCAGGAGTGCAGTGTGACCCGCTGGGGCTTGCGTAGCCGTGCCCTCTTGCGGATACCGCCCAGGTCTTCCAGGGCGACACCCCGCGAGGTGCGTTGAGCCTCGGTCACGATCTGCTTGGAAATGCGGTGGTTGACGTCCTTGGCATGGCGCGCCTCACGCCCGGACAGTTTGAGCAGGAGACGCTTGGCGGACTTGGTGCCCTTCTTCTGCAACCGCCTGCGCAGGTGCCGGTTGCGGTGGCGGACCTTGTTGATCTGCTTGCCCGAGTAAACGGCCCCGTCGCTGGTGGTGGCAATGTTGGCGATGCCGAGATCAACACCCACAAAACCGTCTGGGGTGTACTCGTCGGCCTCGGGCACCTCACAGGTGGCGTACAGGTACCAGTTGTTGCCGCGCTTGACCAGGTCGGATTCGCCCTTGCGGAACTCGGTGAGCACCTTCGCCTGGTCCGGTGAACACGCGAACGCTATGCCCCTCACCCGGCCGTGCACGGTCCAGATCGACACCGTGCGCGCGTCTATCTGCCAGGACAGGCACCGGTCGTCGAACGGCTGCGCGGCGTCCTTGCGGAACCGAACCGGCGTGTTCTCCACCCGGGTACGCCGCTTCGACCCCTCACAGCCGTGGTTCCCGGCCTTGAGGTTGGCCTTCAGCGTGGCATAGGCCCCCGCGACCTTGCGTGCGCAGTGGATCGCCGGTTGCGCGGACAACCCCATCGCTTTGAGGTCGTCGTAGACCAGCCGCTGCAACGGTGTCTTCGCCTTCACCCCGGACTCGTGCGCACGGCGCGAGGCGCGGTTGGCTGCCTGGTTGCACAACTTCAGCGTCTCCCACAGCGTCGCCTCCTGGGCGGCGTCGGGGAGCAGCTTCACCTGCACAACGATCTTCACACCCACAGGTTACCGTCTTATCCATGTCACCAAGATGGGAACCAGATCCCAATATCAGGCCTGGAAGAAGCGTCGTCTACAACCTTCATGCTCATCTTGTCTTCGTCACCAAGTACCGGCGTGGTGTCCTCACCGACCAGATGCTGACCCACTGCGAACAGGTCATGCGGCAGGTGTGCGAGACCATGGGAGCTGAGTTGCGCGAGTTCAACGGCGAGGATGACCACGTCCACCTGCTCGTGGACTACCCACCCAAACTCCCTGTCTCGACGATGGTCAACCGGCTCAAGGGCACCTCGGCGCACTACCTGCGCAAGCAGTTCCCCGACCACGTGCGACGGTTCCTCTGGGGCAACCACTTCTGGTCGCCGTCCTACTTCGCCGCCTCGTGCGGGGGCGCACCGCTGTCGGTGATCGCGGAGTACATCGACCAGCAAAAACGCCCGGGCTGACCGCCCGGTCGGGTGAGGGAAGCGATTCCTCCCGGCCGTGAACGGCCGGGATTCCTCGCTAGAAGATGTTGAACACCCCGGCCGCGATCACCGACACCCCCGCGCGCAGACAGGCCGGGAGCATCGTGGCCGCCGCGCCCTGGTCCAGCAGCGTGTACCTCCCCGCGAGCAGCACGACGTCCACGTCGGTCTCCACGGCGAAGCGCTCCAGCATGCGCGCCTGGTTCATGCCCGCGCCGATCGCGCCGACCACGCCCTGGTCGCGCAGATCGCGCAGGGCCGGGTAGGCCTCCCCGACCGCCTGATCCCAGTGGTGGTCGGGGTCGTGCAGGAGCACCACGTCCACCCGGTCCAGGCCCAGCCGCTCCAGGCTCCGCTCCAGGGAGCGGCGCACCCCGTCGGCGCTGAAGTCCCACCGCCGCCCGTACGCGGCGGGGACGGCGAATCCCTGGTCGTCCAGCCGCCCAGCGCGGTGCGGGGTCGGCTCCAGCAGGCGGCCGACCTTGGTCGAGACCACGTACTGCTCGCGGGGCAGACCGGCCAGGGCGCGGCCCAGGCGGCGCTCGGCCAGGCCCAGGCCGTAGTGGGGGGCGGTGTCGAAGTAGCGCACGCCCGCCTCCCACGCCGCCAGGACCGTCGCGGCCGCGGCCTCCTCGTCCACCTCCTGGTAGCCGCCGTTGCCGAGCGGGGCGGTGCCCAGCCCGAGGGGGCTGAGCGTCACCGACGACCTGCCCAACCGGACCCGCGTGACGGGGCTGTGTTCCATGCCGTGGTTCTCCCTCTGCGCTGGTGGACGGCGCCGACCGGGTCTCCGGCCCCGCGGGGGACCGCTCCGGACGGCGCCCGCCGGGCGCGGGTCCAGTGCCCGCGCCCCTGACTACCACTTCCGCGGCCTCGGTCGGTACCCCGGTTCCGCCCTCGATTTTTTGTAACGATAGGTCCATAAAGTGGTACCGTCTGGAACATGGGCAGACCACGCCAGTTCGACGAGGAGCACGTGATCCGGGCCGCCTACGAGGCGTTCCGGGCCAAGGGCTTCGACGGGACCTCCACAGCCGACCTGTGCCAGGCGACCGGGCTGACCCGCAGCAGCCTCTACAACACCTTCCACTCCAAGGAACACCTGTTCCGCCGGGCGCTCTCCCACTACGTCACCACCATGACCGCGCGCCAGGGAACCGTGCTGGACTCCACGGAGGGCAGCGGGCTGGACCGGATCGGGTCGCTGCTCGCCGTGATCGTGGCCGACGAGACCGCCAACCGGGAGAGCGGCCGCGGAGCAGGCTGCTTCACCGTCAACACCATCACCACGATCGCCTCGCGCAACCCGGGAATCGCCCAGGTGGTGGAGGCCGACCTGCACAAACGCCTGTCCTCACTGCGCCTGACCGTCATGGACGGCCAGCTCGACGGCTCGATCGCCGCCGACCGCGACCCCGGTGACCTGGCCTGGTACGTGGTCTCGCTCATCTCCGGGATGAGGGTCGCGGCCCAGTCGGGCGCCGGACGCACGGTGCTGGAAGGCGTCGCCTCGACCGGGATCGAGGCGCTCCGCCCCTGACCCGCGCTCCCCAGCGCCCTCCCCGACCCGCCCCCGGGCCCGCCCGCTCCCCGGTCCGCTCCGACCCCCGACCTGTCCGCCCCCGCACTCCCCCGAGCCCCGACTCAGCCCGACCGCCCCGACCACCCCGGAACCGCGTGCCCGCG
This sequence comes from Nocardiopsis synnemataformans, assembly GCF_965343085.1. NCBI lineage: Bacteria > Bacillati > Actinomycetota > Actinomycetes > Streptosporangiales > Nocardiopsidaceae > Nocardiopsis > Nocardiopsis synnemataformans. Next base: position 25,014 of record NZ_CBDRFA010000068.1, read on the forward strand.
CGGGCCCTCCACTCCCGCAGCGGCACTGCCGTGTGCCCGTCGGGCGTCTCCCCGCGCGCCCCAGTTTTGGTCTGATCGATTCAAAACCTGGAAGGAAACCCCCATGCCCAAGTCCGTCCACCTCATGGCGCTCGGCATCTTCGCCATGGTCACCAGCGAACTGCTCGTCGGCGGACTCATGCCGCAGATGTCCGAGGATCTTGGGGCCACCATCCCGCAGATCGGATACCTCATTACCGCGTTCGCGCTGGCGATGGCGCTCGGCGGCCCGCTGGCGACCCTGTCGGTGCTCCGGTTGCGCACGAACCACGCGCTGATGGTGCTGTTCGCCGTCTTCTTCGTCGGCAACGCGCTGGCCGCCCTCTCCACCTCCTACTGGCCCATGCTCGCGGCCCGCGTGGTCACCGGCGCGGCCTCCGGCGCGTTCTTCGGAGTCGCCCTGTCGGCGGTCGCCCAGGTCACCGCGCCGCACCTGCGCGGGCGCGCCACCGGCGTGGCCCTCCAGGGCCTCATGGTGGGCACCCTGCTCGGCCTGCCGCTGTCCACGCTCGTCGGCGGCCAGTTCGGCTGGCGCGCCGCCTTCGCCGCCGTCGGGGTGCTGACCGTGGTCGTGGCCGTGGCCACCATGCTCGCCCTGCCGCGCTTGGAGAGGCCCGAGGAGGCCGGGGCCCTGCGCTCCGAGCTGGAGGTGTTCCGCCGCCCGCGCCTGTGGACGGTCATGGCCACCTCCACGCTCGTCATCGGCGCCACCTTCGCGGCGTTCTCCTACTTCACGCCGATCCTCACCGAGGTCACCGGCTTCTCCCGCGACATCGTGCCGCTGCTGCTCCTGGGCTACGGCGGGGCGACGGTCGTCGGCAACATCGTGGTCGGCCGTCTGGCCATGTCCCACACCGTGACCGTCATCGTGACCGGCCTGGCGCTCAACACGGTCTTCCTGGGCGTCTTCGCCCTCTTCGCCGAACTGCCGGTCCCCGCCCTGCTGGCGATGGCGGGCATCGGCCTGGTGGGCATCACGCTGAACCCCGCGATGATCACCCGCGTCCAGCGCGCCGGGAACCCGCGTGCCCTGGTCAACACCGTGCACTCCTCGTTCATCACCATGGGCGTGGTCGTCGGCTCCTGGTTCGGCGGCATGGGCATCGACGCCTTCGGGCTGCGCGCCCCGCTGTGGGTCGGCGTCGGCCTGGCCCTGCTCGCGCTGCTGGCCATGGTGCCCGCGGCCCTGACCGCGCGCAGGGTGGGCCACGAGGCCACCGACCTGTACGTCCCGCCCGCACCGAGTCCGGCGAAGGGGGACCGTGCCGTCCACCCCACGGACGCCTGACTCCCTCCGACGGCCCCGACCTGCGCGGACCCCGCCCGCTCCCCGGTGATTGCCCCCGCCGAGGAGCGGGCAGGGGATCCGGACATCCGCCACCACGTGGAGGTCGAGATGCACTACGACGAGTTCCTGAACGAGGTCCGCGAGCTGGGCGAGTACGCCGACCGCGACGAGGCCGAACAGGTCAGCCGCGCGGTACTGGGCGTGCTGGCGCCCCGGCTCCAGGCGAACGGCGCGGAACACCTGGTCGCGCAGCTGCCCGACGAACTGGGCGAGGCGATCCAGCAGGGCGAATTGCTGGAGGCGGAGTCCTTCGGTGTGGAGGAGTTCCTCACCCGGGTGGGCGCCGCCACCGGGGCCCGGCCCCGGACCGCCGAGTGGGACGCCAGCGCCGTGCTCACCACCGTCTCCCGCCGGGTCACCGGGGGCCAGCTCAACCACATCCTCAGCCAGCTCCCCTCCGGCTACGCCGCGCTGTTCGGCAAACCGGAGCTGAGCGGCTGAACCCGCCCCGGGCCCTCCGGGTGTGCCCGACGGGGCCCGGGCCCTCCTGGTGGTCAACCCTCCGGGCGGCCGGGCGGCGCCGTCCCCAGCAGGCCAGGACGCCCCCATCGGGAAGTCGGGAAAGCACACACCCCCTCCTTCATGCCTTGACGGTTATATAACCACTTGGACATACTCAACACATGCCCGATCTGTTCGCCGTCCTGGCCGAGCCCAGCAGGCGCCGCATCCTGGACGCGCTGCGCCGCAGCGAGGGCCTGCTCGTCAAGGACCTGGTCGCCGGGCTGGACATGAGCCAGCCCAACGTCTCCAAGCACCTGCGCGTGCTGCGCACCGCCGGACTGGTCTCCGAGACCGCCGAGCGGCAGGGGCGGCGCTACCGCCTGCGCGCCGAGGCGCTGCGCGACCTGGACGACTGGCTGCGCCCCTACCGGGCGTTCTGGACGGAGCGGCTGGACGAACTGGGCGAGTACCTGGACTCCACGCACCCACAGGAGGGGCAGCAGCCATGAGCACCGAGGTCAGCGTCGACGCGAGCACGCCCGGCGCACCCGTACTGCACTTCACCCGCCGCTACCCGCACCCGCTGTCGGCGGTCTGGGCCGCGCTGACCACCGACGAGGCGCTCAGCCGGTGGTTCCCCTGCCGGGTGGCGATCGACGCGCGCGAGGGCGGCGCGCTCACGCTCACCTTCCCCGGCGAGGAACCGCGGACCGCGCCGATCACCGCGTTCGCGCCGCCGCACGTCCTGGCCTTCCACTGGGACGGCGAGGACCTGCGCTGGACCCTGGAGGAGGACGGCGACGGGTGCGTGCTGCGCCTGTCCAACACCGTCGCCGACCCGGTCTGGACGGCCAACACCGCGGCCGGGTGGGACGTGTGCCTGCGCGCTCTCGCCGCCGTGCTGGACGGGCGCACGGAGCGGACGCAGGCCGGTCCCGACGAGGCGCTCATCGCGCACTACCGCGAGGCCCTGGCCACCGACTGAGGCACCGGGACCCCTCGCCTCGCACGGGCAACGTTTCCGGTCAGCGCACCGGGGAGCGGGACCTCAGGACGAACGCGTGAGGAGGAGGGGTCGTGGGCTGGCCGCGAGGATCCGCGAGCTGACGCTGCCCAGGACGAGCTTGGGAATCCCCACCCGGGCGCGGCTGGCGAGCACCGCCAGGGCGCCGGGGCGGCGGTGGAGCAGCCCGGTGATGTCGCCTGCGGGGTCGGCGCCGGTCAGCACGGTCGTCCGGACCGCCAGGCCGTCCGCCTCCAGCCTCCGCGCGGCCCCCGACAGCCGCGCCCCGGCCACGGCCGCCCCGCCGGGCGAGGCCACGTGCACCAGCTCCACCTCCAGCCCGAGCTGGCGGGCCCACCCCCGCCCCAGGGCGAGGGTGGCGGCGTCGCGGGAGCCGCCGTCCAGGCACACGAGGGCGCGGTCACCGGCCCCGCCTCCCTCGTCCCGCAGGTACCCGGGACCTATCATGAGCACCGGGGCGGCGGCCTGGCGCAGTACGTGTTCGGTGACGCTGCCCGCCACCAGGCGTGAGAACCGGTCCCGGTTGTGGGTGGCCATGCACACGACCGTTCCGGGCTGCTCGGCGACCGCGTCGACGATCACGTCCCCCGGCCAGCCGGAGCCGACCATGGAGACCTCGACGCGGTCGTAGTCCAGGCCCGCGGCGACCGCGTCGACGTCCTCGGCCCACGTGCCGTTCACGCGGTCGTGCACGGTCAGCAGTTCCAGGGGGACCCTCAGGACGCGGGCGGCGCGCAGCGCGGGGCCGAGGGCGGCGGCCGCACCGGCGGTGCCGTCCAGGGGCACCAGGAACCGGGTGATGGCGCGGGTGGGGGCCCGTGCGGCGCCGTCTTCACCACCGGCGGCCATCGGCACTCCCCCCTCCACCGCGTCCCAGAGCCGACGACGGGGGGAACCATGGCAGTGCACCTGCCCGCCGACGGGTGGATCCTGGCGGCCGGACTCCTGCTGGTGGCGGCGATCCTGGCGTCGGGCTTCGCCAACCGCATCCGGCTGCCCGGTCTGCTGCTCTTCCTGGCGCTGGGCATGCTCATCGCCGACGACGGACTCGGGCTGATCCGGCTGGACGACCCCGAGATCGCCCAGATCGGCGGAGCCGTCGGACTGATCCTCATCCTCTTCGAGGGCGGCCTGACGACCAAGCCCGGGGACCTGCGGCGCGCCGCCGCTCCCGGGTCCGTGCTGGCCACCGTGGCCGTGGCGGGCACGGCGCTGATCCTGGCGGCGGGCACGTACCTGCTGTTGGACGTGCGCCCCCTGACCGCCCTGCTCATCGGCGCGGTCGTGGCCTCCACCGACGCCGCGGCGGTGTTCGCCATGCTACGGAGGGCCCCGCTGCCCCGCAAGGTCGCCTCCCTGCTGGAGGTGGAGTCCGGCGCCAACGACCCGATCGCCATCCTGCTCACCATCGGCCTCATCGCCACCTGGCAGGACACACCGTCACCGGCCGAGTGGGCGCTGTTCGCCCTCATGCAGCTGGTCGGGGGCCTGGTCGTGGGCGCCGTGGCGGGGCTGGCCGGAAGCTGGCTGCTGACCCGCGTCAACCTGGGCCCGGCTGGGGTCTATCCGGTGCTGGCGCTGGGCGTGGCCGGGGTCTCCTACGGCGTCGCGGCGCTGGCGGGCGCCTCGGGCTTCCTCGCGGTCTACGTCACCGGGCTGGTCGTGGGCGCCCGCGCGCCCCTGCACCGGCGGGGCATCCGGACCTTCCACGAGGGGCTGTCCAACACCGCCGAGGTGGGGCTGTTCCTGCTGCTGGGCATGCTGGTCTTCCCCTCCGACCTGCCGGGGGTGGCGCTCCCGGGGCTGGCCGTCAGCGCCGTCCTGGTCCTGGTGGCGCGTCCGGTGACGGTGGCGCTGTGCCTGGTGTGGTTCGACTACACGTGGCGGGAGATCGTCTTCGTCAGCTGGGTCGGGCTGCGCGGGGCCGTGCCGATCGTGCTGGCCACGTTCCCCTTCGTGGCCGGGTACCCGGACGGCGCCCTGATCTTCAACGTCGTCTTCTTCGTCGTGCTGGTCTCCGCGGCGGTGCAGGGCACCAGCATCCGCGCCGCCGCGGGCCTGCTGGGGCTGACCCGGGGCGGCCACTCGCTCGACCCCGTGGCGGCGGACATCCCGATCAGCGACCTGGGCACCGAGCTGATCGAGGTGCGCGCGGCGCCGGGGCTCTACATCGTGGGCAGGCGGCTCGGGGAGCTGGACCCGCCGCACGGCCTGGTCACCACGATCGTGCGGGGCAAGCGGGTGCTGGTGCCCTCGGCGCACACCCGGATCCGTGAGAACGACCTGCTCATCGTGGCCATGCCGCGCCGCCCCGACGCCCAGAGGCTGGTCACCGCCTGGGCCAAGGGCGAGGACGCGGCTGGGTCCTGACGCCGGGCCGGAGCCGCGACCCGGCTCCCTCACCCGGGCGCCTGTCCGGTGGAGGCGCGGATGACCAGGTGCGAGGGGAGCATGACCCGCCGGTCGGGCGTCGTGCGGGCGGTGGAGCGCGACCGGTTCTCCAGCAGCAGTTCCACGGCCGAGCGGCCCGCCTTGTCCTGGGGCCCGGCCAGGGTGGTGAGCGAGGGCACGCAGAAGTCGGCCCCGAAGATGTCGTCGTAGCCCACCACGCTGATCCGCTCCGGCACGCCCACGCCCCGCTCGGCCAGGCGGCGCAGGACCCCGATCGCCAGCAGGTCGTTGTGCGCCACCACGGCCGTGGCCCCGGTGACCAGGACGGCGTCGGCCGCGGCGCCGCCGCCGACCAGGCGGGGCGGGAAGGGGCCCAGGCGCACGGCGCGGATCCCGTGCCGCTCGGCGCCCTCGCACAGCGCCTCCCAGCGTTCCCCCGCCAGCCAGGACTGGTGCGGGCCCGACAGGTAGACCAGCGACCGGTGGCCCAGCGAGGCCAGGTGCTCCACGATCTGGCGGCTGCCGACCCGGGTGTCGACCACGGCGCTGGGCAGGCCGAGCACCTCGCGGTTGACCAGGGCCAGGTTGTGCTCCTCGGCCAGCTCCAGGATGCTCTCGTCGGACATGCGGCTGGCGGCGAGGATGAACCCGTCCACCGAGCGCGCCAGGTGCTCGATCTTGGTGCGCTCGTTGTCGGCGGACTCCTCGGTGTCGCTGAGGATGAAGGTGATCCCGGCCGCGGAGGCGCGGCGCTCGGCGCCCCGGATGGTGCCGAAGAAGTGGGGGTTGGTGATGTCGGGCACCAGCATCGCCACGGTCGCGGTCCGCCCGGACTGGAGCGCGGTCGCCAGGGGGCTGGGGCGGTAGCCGAGGCGTTCGGCGACCCGCAGGACGTGCTCGCGCGTGGCGGTGTTGACGCGGCGCGGGTTGCGCAGGGCCCGCGAGACGGTGGAGGCGGCCACACCCGCCTCCCGGGCCACGTCGTAGATGGTGGTGCGCTTCGGTGAGCTCATGGGAGTCTTCTACGCGTTTTGACAACTTTTGGCAATCGCTTGCCATTGTTCGGACGCGAAACCTAGGGTTCACACCACACCGAGGAACGTGACTCCCGTCATGCTTCCTGACCTGCGCCGACAGCGTCCGACCGTTGAGTGGAACCGATGGCAGACAGACCCCCCGCCCCCGAAGACCGACCTCCCCGTCCCTCCCGCCCCGCGCCGGTGCGGTGGCTGGAGACCGCCGAACTGGTCACCGGCGTCGCGCTCCTCGCGATGATCCTCGTCCTCATGCTCCTCCAGGCCACCCAGCGCCACCTGCCCGTGGACGGCTGGGTCTGGACCGGGGAACTGGCCCGCCTCGGGCTGGTATGGCTCGCGTTCTCCCTGGTCAGCTACCTGACGGGCCGCGACGAGCACATCACCCTCAAGATCGTGGACTTCGTGCTCGACGGCCGCGCCCTGCGCGCGGTGTGGATCCTGGCCAACCTCGTGGTCGCCGCGGTGGGCGTGATGTGCGTCCTGGAAGCCGTCGAACTCGTCTTCGGCGGCTCCCCCCAGCAGACCCCGGCCCTGCGCGTCCCCGTCTCCTGGACCTACGTGATCCCCCTCGTCGGCCTGGCGCTCATGTCGCTGCGGGCCCTGGCCAACGCCCTCCTGGTCGCCGAACCACCGCAGCGCGAGGGCCGCGCCGCCGACTCCGGGGAGGAGGTGCGATGAGCGCGTTGCTGGTCGTCCTCGGCATCCTCGTCCTGCTGGTCCTGCGGGTGCCCATCGCCTTCGCGATCCTGGGACCGTGCCTGACCTACATGGTGGTCGGCGGACAGTCCACCGGGCTGAGCCTGCGCACGGCGGCCCAGGAGGTCAACAGCTTCCCGCTCCTGGCCGTCCCGCTGTTCATCCTGCTCGGGGTGATCGCCAACCACACCGGGATCGCCGACCGGCTCTTCGGCTTCGCCCGGGTGCTGTTCGGCCGGGTGCGCGGCAGCCTCGGCTACGTCAACATCGGCGTGAGCGTGGGCTTCTCCTGGATCAGCGGGTCGGCCCTGGCCGACGTCGCGGGCATGGGCAAGATGCTGGTCCCGGCGATGAACAAGGCGGGCTACCCCCGGCGCTTCACCCTGGGGCTGACCGCGTCCACCAGCCTGATCAGCCCCGTCATGCCGCCCAGCATCCCGGCGATCGTGTACGCCTCCGTGGCCGCCGTCTCCACGGCCGGGCTGTTCGCCGCCGCGGTGGTGCCCGCGTTCCTCATGGCGGGCGGGCTGACCCTGGCCGTGTTCCTGTGGGCGCGGGGCAAACCCGAACTCGCGGGACAGCGCGCGCAGAAGGGCGAGGTGCGCACCGCGACCGTGCGGGCCCTGGGCCCGCTGGGCACCCCCGTGCTGCTGCTCGGTGGCATCCTCAGCGGCCTGTTCACCCCCACCGAGGCAGCGGCGGTCGGCGTCGCCTACGTCCTGGTCCTGGGCCTGTGCTACCGCACCCTGAGCCCGCGCGCGCTGTGGCGCATCGGCGTGGAGACCGCCACCACGGCCGCCTCCATCGCCATCATCCTGGCCGCCTCCGGGCTGCTGGGCTGGGTGCTCGCCCGCGAGCAGGTGCCCCAGCAGGTGGCCTCCCTGCTGCTGGGCCTCACCGACAGCCCGACCGTCCTGCTCCTGCTGGTGGCCCTGATCCTGCTCCTGGTCGGGACGGTGCTCGAACCCGTCGCCGCGCTGGTCATCACGGTCCCGGTCCTGCTTCCCGTCGTCGTCCAGGTGGGGGTCGACCCCATCCACTTCGGCGTGATCACCATCGTCAGCCTCATGGTCGGCCTGCTCACTCCCCCGATCGGCGGCGTGCTGTTCGTCCTGGGCTCGGCCACCCGCACCCCCATGCACGAGGTGTTCCGCGGCACCGCGCCCTTCCTGCTGCCGCTGGTGGCGGTCCTGCTGCTGCTGACCCTGGCCCCCGACCTGGTCCTGTTCCTGCCCGGACTCCTGGACCTGTGACACCCCGCCGTACCCGCGACACCCGCCCGCGCCCGACCACCCCGGACATCCCGGGTACCCCTGACACCCCACTCCCGAGGAGGGAACCCCATGCGCACCATCACCCGCTGGACCGCGCTGCTCCCCGCGGCGGCGCTCGCCCTGACCGCCTGCGGCACCGGCGGATCCGACGACGACGCGACCACCCTGACCTTCGCCAACAGCTACCCCGAGGACCACCCGCACACCCGCTGCGGCATCGACCTGGTCGCCGAGCGCGTGAACGGCGCGGACGCCGGGTTCACGGTCGAGACCTTCCCCAACAGCCAGCTGGGCAACAACACCGAGACCTTCGCCTCGGTGATGTCCGGCGACATCGACATGGACGTGCAGGGCTCCGCGGCGCTGGGCTCGGCCTACGAGCCGATCGGCGTCCTGGACGCCGCCTACGCCTTCCGCGACGCCGACCACCTGTTCTCCTACTTCGACTCCGAGGGCTCCCAGGAGCTCAGGGACGGCTTCGCGGAGGCGACCGGGGCCCGGATCCTGGACGTGTGGTACTTCGGCGACCGCCACTTCACCGCCAACCAGCCCATCCGACGGCCCGAGGACCTGGAGGGCCTGCGGATGCGCTTCCCGGACTCGCCCATCTACCTGGCCAACGCCGAGGCGCTGGGCGCCGAGCCGACCACCGTGGCCTTCGAGGAGGTCTACCTCGCCCTCCAGCAGGGCACCGCCGACGGCCAGGAGAACCCGATCCCGACCATCCAGGGCGACAACTTCGTCGAGGTCCAGTCCCACGTCAGCCTCACCGGCCACCAGGTCGGCTCGCAGATGATCGTGGTCTCGGGGCAGACCTGGGACGCGCTCACCGAGGAGCAGCGACAGGTGCTCCAGGAGGCCGTCAGCGAGGTCCGTGCGGAGAACCGGGCCTGCATCGAGGAGGCCGAGGAGCAGATCCTGGAGGAGTGGAGGTCCGAGGGCGCCATCGAGATCGTCGACGACGTGGACGTGGAGGCCTTCCGTGCCCGGGTCCAGGACCACTTCGCGCAGAACCTGGACGGGGAGCAGCTCGCGCTCTACGAGTCCTTCCAGGAGACCGAGTAGGCACGGGAAACGAGGAAGAGGAGGGGGAGCACGACCATGCGGCGCTCCATAGCCACCGTGTCACTGAGCGGCACCCTGGAGGAGAAGCTCGAAGCCGCGGCCCGGGCCGGGTTCGACGGTGTGGAGATCTTCGAAAGCGATCTGGTGGGGTCGGCGCTGCCGCCCCGCGAGGTCCGGGCCCTGGCCGACTCGCTGTCCCTGGCCATCGACCTCTACCAGCCCTTCCGCGACTTCGAGGGGGTGGGCGAGGCCCAGCTGGAGCGCAACCTCAGGCGCGCCGAGGCCAAGTTCGCCCTCATGGTGGAGCTGGGCGTGGACGTGCTCCTGGTGTGCTCCAGCGTCGCGCCCGCCGCGACCGGGGACGACGCGCGCTCGGCCGCGCAGCTGCACCGCCTGGCCGAGGCGGCGGCACCCTTCGGGGTGCGCATCGCCTACGAGGCCCTGGCGTGGGGGCGCTGGGTGAACGACTACCGGCACGCCTGGCGGCTGGTCCGGCTGGCCGACCACCCCGGGCTCGGGGTGTGCCTGGACAGCTTCCACATCCTGTCGCGGGGGCACGACCCCTCGGGCATCCGCGAGATCCCGGGCGAGAGGATCTTCTTCCTCCAGCTCGCGGACGCGCCGCTGATGCCGATGGACGTGCTGCACTGGAGCCGCCACCACCGGTGCTTCCCCGGCCAGGGCGCCTTCGACCTGACGGAGTTCACCGGGCACGTGCTCGCGGCGGGCTACACCGGGCCGCTGTCGCTGGAGGTGTTCAACGACGTGTTCCGGGCCTCGGACCCACGGCGCACGGCCGCAGACGCGCTGCGGTCGCTGGCGCTGCTGGAGGACGAGGTCGGTCGACGGGTCCCGGGACCGGCCCCGAACGCCGGGAACGGCGCGGTCGCCGTTCCGGAAAGCGGAAACGGCGGCCCGGCCCCGACCCGGGAGGACAGCACCGGTTCAGGTGCTTCCCCGGCCCGGGGAAGCGACGCGGGCACGGTCCCGGGACCGGCCCGGGAGGACGGCGCGGCCGTGGAACTGGTGCGCCTGCCCTCCCCCGCGCGGACCCGGGGCTACGCCTTCGTGGAGGTCGCGGCGCCCGAGCACGCGGCCCGGCGGGCGCGCGACGCCCTGCGGGGCCTGGGCTTCGCACACACCCGCGACCACCGCTCCAAGCCGGTGCAGCTGTGGGAGAACGGGCGGGCGCGCGTCCTGCTCAACGCCACCGACCCCCAGCTCGGGCACACCTGGAGCGACGACGCCGCGGTGACGGCCCTGGGCGTCGACGTGGCCGACGCCGACGGCGCGATGCGGCGGGCCGAGCGGCTGCTGGCCCCGCCGCTGCCACGGCGACGCGACCCGGCCGAGTCGGTCCTGCGCGCGGTGGCCGCGCCCGACGGGACCTCGGTCTTCTTCTGTCCGAGCGAGCCCGCGGACGGGGAGGACTGGCTGGCCGACTTCTCCGTTCCGGTGCGCGAGCCGGACGGGTCCGGTGGGGTCGCCCTGACCGGCATCGACCACGTGGGGCTGTTCCAGCACCTGGACCACTTCGACGAGGCCTCGCTGTTCTACCGCTCCGTGCTGGGCCTGGACCCCGACGACGGCACCGAGCTGGCCGCCCCGGACGGCCTGGTGCGCAGCCGCGCGCTGAGCCGGGGCGGGGCGGCGCCGCGCATCGCCCTGAACGCCCCGCTGCTGGGGCGGGGGCCCGACGACGCGCGGGGAGGGCCCCAGCACGTCGCCTTCGGGTGCGAGGACGTGTTCGCGGTCGCGCGGGCGATGCGGCGGGGCGGCGCCGAGCCGCTGCGCATCCCCGACAACTACTACGCGGACCTGGCCTGCCGCACGGACCTGGAGCCGGTGGCCCTCGAACTCATGCGCGAGTTCGGCGTCCTGTACGACCGGTCGGAGGAGGGCGAGTTCTGGCACTTCTACACGCCGATGCTGGACGGGCGGCTCTTCCTGGAGGTGGTGCAGCGCGGGGGCGGGTACCGCGGCTACGGCGCCGCCAACAGCTCCCTGCGCATGGCGGCGCAGCGCGCGGAGGCCCAGCGCACGGAGACACCGCGCACGGCTGACCGGCGGGCGGCTAACCGGCGGGCGGGGGCGGACCGATGAGCGCGGCGACGACCGAGCCGGTACGGGCGCGCGCCCGTTCCTCCCTGGTGGGGCTGATCGGCACGGGCGTGGGCCCCTCCCTGACCCCGCCCATGCACGAGCGCGAGGCCGCCGAACTGGGGCACCGCATGATCTACCGGACCGTGGACCTGGCGGAGCTGGGGCTGGCCCCGGAGTCGGTCGGCGGTCTGGTGGCCTCCGCCCGCCACCTGGGCTTCAACGGCCTCAACATCACCCACCCGTGCAAGCAGCTGGTGCTGCCCGCGCTGGACGGCCTCACCCCCGAGGCGGCCACCCTGGGCGCGGTGAACACGGTGGTGTTCCGGTCCGGCTCCGCCGTGGGGCACAACACCGACTGGTCGGCGTTCGCGCGCTGCCTGGAGCGCGGGCTGCCCGGCGCTCCCCTGGACCGCGTCGTGGTGCTGGGCGCGGGCGGGGCGGGCGCGGCCGTGGTCTACGCCCTGCTCGCCGCGGGCGCGCGGGAGGTGGCCGTGGTCGACACGCGGGTGGACCGCGCCCGCGACCTGGCCGCGCGGATGGGCGGGCACTTCCCCGGGGCGCGCTGCCTGGCGGACGGGACCGACCGGATCGGCCCGCTCCTGGCGGCGGCGGACGGCATGGTCAACGCGACGCCGACGGGCATGGCGCACCACCCGGGCACCCCGGTCCCGGCCGGTCTGCTGCGCCCGTCGATGTGGGTGGCCGACATCGTCTACCGGCCGCTGCGCACCGAACTCCTGCGTCAGGCCGCGGAGAGGGGGTGCCCGACCCTGGCGGGCGGGGAGATGGCGGTGTTCCAGGCCAGCGAGGCCTTCGGGCTGTTCACGGGCCTGGAGGCGGACGCCGGGCGCATGCTCGCGCACTTCCACACCCTGCTCGCGGAACCCTGAACGGGGTGGACGACACCCCTCCGGTCCGGGCGGCGCGACCGGTGCCGTGGAGCCCAGGCCGGAGGGTGGCGCTGACCCTCAGGAGACGAAGAGCGCCGCGGCGTCCACGGCGGTCTGCGCCACCCCGTAGGCCAGGGCGGCGAGCACGAGCACCCACAGCAGGATCGCGGTGACGGTGGAGGCGTTGGTGGTCCGGTTGCCTGACATGTGTGGCCTTTCCTCGGTTCCTCGGTGACCGGTGGGGATCGTGTGTGCGGCCCGGGGGCGGGGCCAGTCGCGGTCCCGCCCCCGGGTCCGGACTCAGCCGCGCCCGGCGACGCGTTCCCGGTCGCGCTGGTGGACCCGCTCGGGCAGGGGCCGGACCAGCATGTTCGCGAGGAAGCCCACGGCCATGACGCCGACCATGACGTAGAGGGAGAGCCCGTAGAGCTCCGCCCCGTCGCGTCCTGCGGACAGCTGGGCGTCGGCGATGACGTTGACGATCATCGGCCCGGCGACCCCGGCCAGCGACCAGGCGGTGAGGATCCTGCCGTGGATGGCGCCCACGTTGAAGGTGCCGAACAGGTCCTTCAGGTAGGCGGGCACCGTGGAGAAGCCGCCGCCGTAGAAGGACAGGATGACGCCGGTCAGCGCCACGAACAGCACGATCGAACTGGTTCCCGCGACGGCGATCAGCAGGTAGAGGAGCCCGCCCAGGCCGAGGTAGCCGATGTAGACGCGCTTGCGGCCGATCACGTCGGAGGCCGAGGACCACACGAGCCGTCCGAGCATGTTGCACAGGGAGAGAAAGCCGACGTAGCCCGCCGCCTCGGCCGGGCCGACCCCGGTGAAGAACTCCTGCACCATGGGCGAGGCCTGTTCCAGGATCCCGATCCCCGCGGTGACGTTGCAGAAGAGCACGGTCCACAGGAGCCAGAACTGCGGAGTGCGCACGGCGGTCTCCACCGACACCCCCTCCAGGGCCGGGGACCTGCTCGCGGAGGCCTCCTTCGGCTCCTCCGCCGGAGCGCCCGCGGGCCGCCAGCCCGGCGGGGGGACGCGCACGGTGAAGGCGCCCAGCATCATGACCACGAAGTAGATGGCGCCCAGGGTGAGGAACGCGGGGGCGATGGCGTCGGCGGGGGTGTCGGCGTAGCGGCTGAGGAGTTCGGAGGACAGCGGCGAGGCGATGAGCGCGCCGCCGCCGAAGCCCATGATCGCGATGCCCGTGGCCAGGCCGGGCCGGTCGGGGAACCACTTGATGAGGGTGGAGACCGGAGAGATGTAGCCGATGCCCAGGCCGAGCCCGCCGAGGAAGCCGTAGCCGAGGTAGACCAGCCAGAGCTGGCCGGTCGCCACGCCGAGCGCGCCGATCACGAAACCGCCCGACCAGCACAGGCCGGAGACGAACATCGCCTTGCGGGGACCGTTGCGCTCCACCCACTTGCCGCCGAACGCGGCCGACAGGCCGAGCATGACGATGGCGATGCTGAAGATGATCCCGATCGCGGTCAGCGAGGTGTCGAACCGCTCGACCAGCGGGTTGCGGAAGACGCTGAACGCGTACACCTGGCCGATGGACAGGTGTACCGCCAGGGCCGCGGGCGGGATGAGCCACCGGCTGTAGCCGGGTGGCGCGATGCTCCTCTCGTAGTCGAGGAACGAGGTCAGGGGACTGGTGCGCGTCATGGATCCCGCTTCGTGTTCTGCCTGTCGCGGTGGGGGCGTGGACGCCGGGGCCGCTCCTGCCGGTCCGGGATCCTCCCGGGGTTGCCGGGAACCGGGCTGGGCGGGGCGTTTCACCCTGTCGAGAGCAGCCTCCTCACGGAGAGTGACCGTGCGAATGTCGAACGTCTGTGCCGGAAGCGAACTTATGTGATGAATGCGTCGTGATCAAGCCCTCAGCGGACACGAACCGGTCAAACACCCCATTTCTCTCGACGCCCCCGCGCCACCGGGACCACGGCGACGGCCGCGGCGGAGAAGACCGCGCTCACCGCGAAGACGAAGGGCAGGCCCACGAGGATGATCACCGCCGCCATGAGCACCGGGGTCAGCGTCGTGCTGACCGCCTGGAGCCAGTTCTGCGCGGCCAGGGCCCGCCCCGCCCAGGAGGCCCCCGCCGTCTCGGCGACGGCGGTGAAGGTCAGTCCGTTGTGCCACATCGTCAGGACCAGGCAGGCCAGGAGCAGCGGCACGGCCGTCCACGCCCAGATCCCCGGCAGCACCGCGAGCAGCACCAGGCAGACCCCCGAGACCACCGCCAGCCACCGCACCGGGCGCATCCGGTCCCCGGTCCGGTCGGACCAGACCCCCAGCAGCAGGCGCCCGGCCGCACCGGGAACCTGCGCCACCGCGACGACCGCGCCCGCGGCGGGCGGGCTCCACCCCTGTTCCTGCACCAGGTAGATGACGGCGTAGGTCACCAGCGCGATCTGCGGGACGCCGAGCAGCATGCTCACCCCGTGCACCCGCCAGATGTGCCCGTGCCGGTAGGGCGACCCCGTCGCGGCGCGCGCAGTGTGGTCCGCGGCGTGCGCGGTGTCGTCAGCGGTGTCGGCGTGCGCGGCGGCGTCCGCGCTCGTGGTGTCCCCGGCCGCCTCCGGTGCCGGGGGCCGCCCGGGAGCGGAGGCGGGCATCGCCAGCACGAACGGGACCGCGAGGAGCGCGAGCACCGCCGGGAGCGTCATCGCGCCGACGAACCCCCAGGCACCGGCCGCCCAGGGCAGCACCAGGGCGGAGACACCCACGCCGAGGGGCAGCGCCGACTGGCGGATGCCCATGGCCAGGCCGCGTTCGCCCTCGGAGAACCAGGACAGCACCAGCCGCCCGCTCGCCGCGTTGACCGGGCCGCCGACCGCGCCCACCAGTAGCAGGACCGCGACGGCTCCCCGCAGCCCCGAGACCGCCCAGAGCAGGCCGAGCGCGCACGCCGTGAGCAGCAGGCTCAGCGCCATCGTCGGCCGCTCCCCGAACCGGTCGATCACCAGGCCCCACACCAGGAGCGTGAGCAGCAGGCCGAGCGAGGGCAGTCCGGCCAGCATCCCGGCCTGCGCCGTGGTGACGCCGAAGGCGTCCCTCAGCTGCGGCAGCACGATGGGCACGCCGAACATCGCCGACACACTGGCCACCTGCGCCACCATGCTGACCGAGAGGACGACCCAGCGGTTCCGTACGAGCACCCCGGAAGCCTAGTGGGCCGCCCGGAAACGTTGCGGGTGTGATGGGAGAGGCTCAACCCTCGATGATCTTGTACTTATAGCGAGGCTCGACGGTCCAAACTCGCTACAAGTACAAGAAGCGTCACGGCGGAGGGGGCGGGCCGCCGGGGCCGCTGCTACCCGGCCGCGTCCTCCCGGTCCCCCTCGCGGAGCCAGGGTCCCCGCGCCCCCTCCCAGGCCCGCGCGGCCTCCTCCGGCGGCCCCTCGGCCGCGATCCGCCCGTCCGCGAGCACGAGGCAGTGGTCGGCGTCGAACGCCTCGTCGGGGGCGTGGGTGGCGTGCACGACGGTGACCCCGTCGGCGCGGGCCCGCTCCAGGACGCGGCGCACGTACTCGCGCGCACGGTGGTCCAGCCCGGCCGAGGGCTCGTCGAGCAGGAGCAGGTCCGCCTCCTGCGCCAGGCCCTGGGCGATGAGCACCCGCTGGCGCTGACCTCCCGAGAGCTCCCCCAGGCGGCGTTCGGCCAGGTCCGCGACGTCCAGGCGTTCGAGGCACTCGCCGACCACGGCGCGGTCGCGCCGGGTCAGCGGCCGCCAGAACCCCCGGTGCGCCCACCGGCCCATCGAGACGGCCTCGCGCACCGTGACGGGCAGGGCGTCGGGGACCGCGCTGCGCTGGACCACGAAGGCGGGGCGGGTCGGACGCGAGGCCCGGAGCCCGCCCCGGCGGACCGCGACCGTACCCGCCAGAAGGCCGAGCAGCGTGGACTTGCCCGACCCGTTGGGCCCCACCAGCGCCGTGACCGCGCCCTGCGGGACGGCCGCGTCGATTCCCCGCAGGACGTCCCCGCGCCCGTACCCCGCGTACACGCCGTCCAGTTCCAGCCGGTTCATCCTGTTCCTCACGCTCACCCCGATGTGCAAATGATAATGGTTATCGTTATACAGTGTCCCACTATGGAAGCTCTGTTCGACCCGTTCGGGGTCGTGTTCGTGCAGCGTGCGCTGTGGGGAGGGATCCTGGTCTCCCTCATCTGCGCCGTCGCCGGGACCTGGGTGGTGTTGCGCGGCATGGCCTTCCTCGGCGACGCGATGTCGCACGGGATGCTGCCCGGGGTGGCACTGGCCTCCCTGCTGGGCCAGAACCTCATGCTGGGGGCGGCCCTGGCCGCCGGGGCGATGGCCGCGGGCGTCACCGCGCTGGGCCGCTCCTCCCGGCTGTCCCAGGACACGAGCATCGGACTGCTCTTCGTCGGGATGCTCTCGCTCGGCGTGATCCTGGTCTCGCACTCGTCCTCCTTCGCGGTCGACCTCACGGGCTTCCTGTTCGGGGACGTCCTGGCGGTGCGCGAACAGGACCTGGTCCACCTGGGGCTGGCGCTGGCCGCGGCGCTGGTCGTCGCGGTCGCGGGGCACCGGGCCTTCCTCGCCCTGGCCTTCGACCCGCGTAAGGCCGCCACCCTGGGGCTGGCGCCCCGGGTCGCCCACGGCGTCCTGCTCGGCCTGGTCACCCTGGCCGTGGTCGCCTCGTTCCACGTGGTCGGCACGCTGCTGGTGTTCGGCCTGCTCATCGCGCCCCCGGCCGCGGCGGCCCTGTGGGCGCGCAGCGTTCCCGCGATCATGCTCGGCGCGGCCGTGCTCGGCAGCGCCGCGACCTTCCTCGGCCTGCTCGCCTCCTGGCACTGGGAGACGGCGGCCGGGGCCACGATCGCCGCCACGGCCACCGCGTTCTTCTTCGTCTCGGCGCTCGCGGCGGCCGTGCGCTCCCGCGGGCGCGGCTCCCCCGACCCGACCTCCGACCCGCCCCCCGACACCACCCCCGACCACCCCGTACAGATGGAGAGGCCGATGACACATGAGGCGTGAACACCGCACCGGCGCGCTGGGCGCGGCCGGACTGTCCGCTCTGGTCCTGCTGACCGGCTGCGGCGCCGCGCAGGACACCGCGGAGCGACAGCCCGAGGAGGAGGTCCCGCACGGCTACGTCGAGGGCGCCGAGGAGACCGCCGAGCCCCAGTCCCGCCTCGTGGTCGCCGACCCCGCCAGCGGAGACGTCCGGGTGCTCGACCTGATCACCGAGGAGACGACGGAACTCGGCCCCGTGGAGGGCCTCGACGGCATCGCCGGGGACGGCCGCTTCGCCTACCTCCACTCATCCGACCACCGGATGACCACCGTCGTGGACAGCGGGTCGTGGACCGTCGACCACGGAGACCACAAGCACTACTACCGGACCGGCGTCGGGCTCGCGGGCACGGTGGAGGGCCTCTCCGCGGGCCGGGTGGCCTCCGACACCGCCCTGACCGCCCTCACCGCACCGGACGGCGCCGCCGTGCTCGACCGTGCCGCGCTGGAGGAGGGGTCGGTCGAGGAGGCCGCGGCCGTTCCCGACGGCGCCGCGGTGGTCCTGCCCTTCGCCGAACACCTCCTGGTCGCCGGGGGCGGTTCCGAAGGCGCGGTCGAGGTGCACGACCGGGAGGGATCCCCCGTCGCGACGCTCGACGCGACCTGCGTCGATCCCCTCGGCCAGGCCGTCACCCGGCGCGGAGCGGTCATCGGCTGCGCCGAGGGCGTCCTGCACGTCACCGAGGAGGACGGGGAGTTCTCCGGCGACATGGTCGCCTATCCCGAGGGTTCCGGGGAGCGGGTCGAGGAGTTCGGGCACCGCCCCGGTTCGGCGACCCTGGCCTCGGTCTCGACCGGCGGCGACCTGTGGGTCCTGGAACTGGCCGAGCCCGGGTGGACCCCGCTGGAGCTGGAGGGCGCCGTGACCGCGACGGCCGTCGGCGCGGGCGCCCCCGTCCTGGCCCTGACCGGGGACGGGACCCTGCACTCCCTGGACCCGGCCTCGGGCGAGGAACTCGCCTCCGCCGACCTGCTCGACGGCACGGACACCGCCCACGCCCCGGTCATCCGGGCGGACACCAGCCGCGCCTACGTCAACGACACCGGACGCGGTGTGGTGCACGAGATCGACTACAACGACGACCTGCGCGTGGCGCGGACCCTCGACCCGGGAATCGCGCCGCACCTCATGGTCGAGACGGGATGGTGACCGCCGTGACGACGCCGAAGGCGCTCCTGCGAGCCGCGACCGCGTCCGCCCTGGCCGGGGCCGCCCTCCTCGGCACGGCCTCCTGCTCCCCGTCGGAGGACGGGGACGAGGGGATCGTGGTGACCACCAACATCCTGGGCGACCTCACGCGGGAGATCGTGGGCGAGGAGGCCGAGGTCACCGTCCTGATGAAGCCCAACGCCGACCCGCACTCCTTCGGCATCTCCGCGAGGGAGGCCGCACTCGTGGAGAACGCGGCGCTCGTGGTCTACAACGGGCTCGGGCTGGAGGAGGGCGTGCTGCGCAACGTCGCCGCCGCCGAGGAGGCCGGGATACCCGCCCTGGAGGTCGGCGCCCAGGTCGACCCCCTGGCCTTCTCTCCCGGCGGGGACGCCGCCTCGGGCAACGAGGACGAGGGCGAGCCCGACCCCCACTTCTGGACCGATCCGCGCAGGGCCGTCCAAGCGGTCGACCTCATCGCGGAGCACGTGGTCACCGAGGTGGACGGCGTGGACGCCGAGGCCGTGCGCGCCAACGCCGAGGCCTACACCGGACAGCTGGAGGAGCTGGACGCGTGGATGGCCGAGGAGTTCGCCGCGATCCCGGAGGAGAAGCGCAACCTGGTGACCAACCACCACGTCTTCGGCTACCTCGCCGAACGCTACGGGTTCGGGGTCGTGGGCGCCGTGATCCCCAGCGGCACCACCCTGGCCTCGCCCAGCAGCTCCGACCTCAAGTCCCTGGCCGACGCCGTGCGCGAGGCGGGCGTCGACGCGGTCTTCGCCGACTCCTCCCAGCCCGACCGCCTGGCCACGGCCATGGCGGAGGAGGCGGGCGTGCGCATCGAGGTCGTCCCCCTGTTCTCCGAGTCGCTGAGCGAGGAGGGCGGGGGCGCGGCCACCTACCTGGAGATGATGCGCTCCAACACCGAGGCCATCGCCACCGGACTGCGTGGCGACTGACCGGGCCCCAGGCCCGGCACGACCGCGGCGGCCCCTCCCCCCGCCCGCAGCGGACCCTTCCACCCCGAAAGAGAGAAACGTGAACACCCCGACGAACAACGCGACGACGCGGTTCCCGGCGCGGGCGGCGCTGCCCGTGCTGCTGTCCGCAGGACTGCTGCTGACCGCCTGCGGCACCGGCGAGGAGGCCGGTCAGGAGCAGGGCGGCGAGGAGCGGGCCGCCGCGGAGGCCGTGGTGGAGAACCCGGTCGTCACCACCTACGACGGCGGCCTGTACGTCCTGGACGGCCAGAGCCTGGAGGTCGTCCAGGACATCGCTCTGGAGGGGTTCAACCGGATCAACCCGGCGGGCGACGACCGGCACCTGCTGGTCTCCACCTCGGAGGGCTTCCAGGTCCTGGACGCGGCCGGCGCGGAGCTGACCGACACCCTCTTCCCCGCCGACACCCCGGGCCACGTCGTCCGGCACGCGGGCAGGACCGTGCTGTTCGCCGACGGCAGCGGCGAGATCACCGCCTTCGACACCGACGCGCTCGGCGACGGCCTGCCCGAGACCGACGTGCGCAGCGCCGAGGAGGCCCACCACGGCGTGGCCGTGGAGCTGGCCGACGGCGAGATGCTGCTGACCCTGGGTGACGAGGAGGAGCGCGTCGGCGCCGTCGTCCTGGACGCCGCGGGAGAGGAGGTCGCCCGCAGCGAGGAGTGCCCGGGCGTCCACGGCGAGACCACGGCCGAGGGCGAAGCGGTCGTCATCGGCTGCGAGGACGGCGTCCTGGTCTACCAGGGGGGCGAGTTCACCAAGGTGGACAGCCCCGACGACTACGGGCGCATCGGCAACCAGGCCGGGAGCGAGGAGTCGCCGATCGTGCTGGGCGACTACAAGACCGACCCCGACGCCGAGCTGGAGCGCCCCGAGCGGGTCGCCCTGGTCGACACCGCCGCGGGCGACCTGACCCTGGTCGACCTGCCCGCCAGCTACACCTTCCGTTCCCTGGGCCGCGGCCCCGACGGCGAGGCCCTGGTCCTGGGCACCGACGGCAGCCTGCACGTGATCGACCCCGAGGCGGGCGAGGTCGTGGACAGCATCGAGGTCATGGACGAGTGGCAGGAGCCGCTGGAGTGGCAGCAGCCCCGCCCTGCGCTGTTCGTGCGCGGCGCCACCGCCTACGTGAGCGACCCCGCCACGAAGCAGGTCCACGCACTGGACCTGGAGTCGGGTGAGGTCACCGCGTCGGTGACCCTGGACGCCGAGCCCAACGAGCTCAGCGGCGTCGTCTCCTAGGCGACCCTCCCCGCCGGGGCGGGCGTCCCTGCGCCGGACCGCGCCCTCCGGCGGAACGCGCTCCCGGCCGGACCGCGCCCACCAG
>NZ_CBDRFA010000069.1:0-44395 GCF_965343085.1 Nocardiopsis synnemataformans
GGGGGGGGAGGGGGGGCGCTCCCCCCCCCCCCCCCCCCCCGCCGAGCAGGAGAGGGGGCGCGCCGCCCCCTACGTGAAGATGACTACCCACTGGGTATAAGTCTGGACGGCCATCGGCCCACCCAGATGGGCCTTGACCTGCACTGATAACGCCACGGGCATGGGCCACCCAAGAGTGGCCCACCCGGTGGCCAGGGCGTTGGCCCAGGCGTTGGCCAGGGTTCAGTGCAGGTTCACTGCCCCTGCGGCACCTGCGGCTCGCAGGCGGGAACCGGCCGCACAGCCCTCACCCGCGCCCCTACCGCCCCGTTCTGCTCACACCTTCGACGATCTCCTTGCTGGCGGCTGAGGGCTTTTCCCCGATGAGGGAGAGCTTGTCTTTCAGTGACCGATAGACCTGGTGTGCTATCTCAGGGCGACCACGGGATACGTGTATTTCCATGATGCGCCGATAAAGCGGTTCATTGAATTCATCGAAGAGACAAGAACGTTCCAGGAGAGCCACCTTCTCGTCTTCGCTTCGGGTCTCATCCACGATCTCCAGAAGAGATTCCACCACCACCCGAATACAGGATTTCCGCGTGGGCTCTACCCACACCTCTTCCATCCCGCTGAGGAGCTTCTCAGGATGTGCTTTGACGGCTTCGCGAAGCAGGTCGACCCGAGGCTCTCCGGATAGACTTCGTGCTTCTTTGCATACTCGCGAGAATGACCACAGGTCCACTGAGAAAAGCTCGGGGTCCAGAGCGTAACGGCCGTTGCTGTGCACGATGACGTGGTGGTCGGGATCCTCAATGGCAGCCCGCAGGGATGAGCGTATGCTGGCGATCGCGTTCTTGCGCGCGGAAACGGCCTGGGGTGAGTCCATGGCGCCGAAGCACGTCTGAACGATCTCCTCCCCGCTCGCTCCGTGCGGGTGCAGGGCCAGGTAGGCGAGGAGGGTACGGCCCACCGTGCGCAGGCCCGGCACCTCCTGTCCCTCTACCTCGACTACGAGCTGCTCGGAGAACAGGCGCAGCTCCACTCGGGAGCGCGTTCGCTCGGAGCCGGGCGATACGGGCGGCGTAGGCACAGGGGTTGCCGGTTCGTCCTCCTCCGGGCGGTCTCCGCGCTGACCGGGGACAGAGGCGTCCTTGCGGTCCTCCTGCGGCGCCTTCGCCGGGCCTCGATAGCGCAGTCGCGCACCGTTGCGGACTGCCTCGGCATCGGCGGTCACCACCCGCACCCGGTCGAGGTCCTCGCAGCAGAGGGCGGTCCCCGCCTGTGTCTGGTCGACGCGGTTTTCGAGCACGAGCACCACCGCACCGGGAACCGCAGCCACCGTTTCCCGCAGGTCCTGGCCCTGCTCCAGGTCGCTGGCCTCGCACACCACCAGTACCCGTAGGAGAGACGTTTCCCGCTCCACGACTTCCGCCGCTTCGTCCTCGTCAGCGGCACTGCGAGCGGCGGTCAGCAGCGCCGACTCCGACGCGATCCGCGCACCGTGCAGGTCGGCGGCCTCCTGTACTTCCCGGAACGCCGTATCCGTTCCGCCCAAGGCGGCCAGAAGCGCCCGGGTGGCGATGACCGGTCCTGTGCCGTGGTCGGCGACTGCGGCACGGAGCACTCCGGCGGCGTGGGTTCCGGTGAAGGAGAGCCCGTCACGGCCGTCCACCCGGACCGTGTCCGCCACGAGCACGTAGCCGTCCTGGTCGATGACGCCGTTGGCCAGCCCTCCCGGGTCGTCCCGCAGCAGACCTTCCGCAACGGGTCCCTCCAGAGTCTCAACAGCCGGGGCGTCGTCGGCTTCCGGTACGGACGCCGAGGCCGCGATCCGTGCGCGGCCACCGCCAGCGCGCCGCCGTCCTGCCGCGTATCCCGCTCCCAGACCGGCTGCTCCGGCCACGGCACCGACCAGGACGGGGTCCGGCCCGGTCTCCTGCTCGCTCGCGGTGGTCACGTCCAGTCGCACCCGCTCCGGCTCCGCCGCAGTCCCGGTGGCCTCCTCCGGTTGGGCTTGCGCGGACGGTGCTGGCTCGCTCGCGGCGGCGGGAGGTTGCAGCGTGTAGGCGATCTCGACGCGCCGGTGCTCCCCGTAGGGCGCCCGGAGAGCGGGAGGAGGCTGGGCGGACCCCACACCTTGGACCCGGAACTCGACTTCCTCCCCCAGGTGCTGGACAAGGTAGTCGGCGACCTCTTGGGCTCGACGCTCGGACAGGGCCAGGTTGTAGTCGGGGTCGCCGACCGGGTCAGTGTGCCCGGTGACCGTCACCGGAGCTCCGGGAAGGCCGAAGTCGCTGATGAGACCGACCGTGGACTCCAGCGACCGCTTCATCTCAGGGGTGAGGGCAGCCGAGTCGAACCCGAAGTAGGCGAGGTTGCGCGCGCGGTCGACCACGTCGTTCCGGCCGTCCTCCTGCTCACGCGGTATGTCCGTGCCCTGCGTGTCGGCTGCGTTCTCCGACTGCACCGGAACCTGGACCGGGACGTCCGTCTGCGCAGCGACAGCCGCTGTGTGGCTGCTGGTCGCCGTGGCACCCCCGGCGACCAGCACCCACACCAGCCGTACCAGTCCCACCCGTGGAACCAGGCCGCGCAGCAGGGCGATGACGTCGAGGGCGACCACGGCAAGGTGGACTGCCCACACCGCCCACAAGGCCACCGCCAGCGCGGCGATCACGGCTTCGTCAGGGACTCTGCCTCCGCGCAGGTACTGCCACAGCCACGTCCAGTCGGTGTGCTCATCCAGCGGCCAGCCCAGCGAGGTCGCCAGGACAGCCGGTCCCACCATCAGCACCACCGTGACCAGCGCTTCGCCCGCCATGGACCAGGGACTTCGCGGCATACCTCTTCGCTTTCCTTCTCGTCGGACTGCTTCGGGGAAGGGGAGTCCACTGCTTCACGGAGCGTCACCCCGCCGAGGGCTGGAGCACGGTGGCCGTCGCCTCGGCCTCGATCGTGCGCTCTCCGATCGGCAGCAGGACCGGGGTGTAGGCGGTGCGGGCCAGTACGACCACCCGGTCCTGCTCGACCGCCACCCGGCCGCCCATGCCCACCGATCGCAGGTGGTCGGCAGCGGCCCGGCGGGCGCCGTCGGTGTCCAGGACCGGTGCGCCCTCGTCCACGGTCGCGACCGTGTCGAGCTGGTGAGTCCCCGCCCGTGCGGCCGAGTGCGCCACGGCCAGGAGTTCGGACTTGGTGACCAGCATCTGCCCGGCCTCCCAGACCAGCGCGAACACCGCCATGACGACGGGGACGAGCATGATGAGGAACACCGAGGCGTGTCCGTCGTCCCGGTGCTGCAAGGCCCTTCGGCGTACTCGGGTCATGGCTCCTGCCCTCGGTAGGGGTCGACCGGGGAGAGCGCGGTGGCGGTCAGGGTGCGCTGGCCTCCGAACCCGCCCAGGTCGATGACAGTGACCGTGCACGCCACCCTCACCCCGACCGTTCCGCCCGGCTCGAACCCGGAGGCATCCACCACGGCGGCGAACGGGGAGCAGACCACGCCCCGGTCGGCCAGCTCCCGCTCGGCTGCCTGATGGGCCTGGATGCGTGCGGCAGAGGAGCCTCGTTGCAGGGAGGCCGCCCGGGCCGCCGCTGCGGCGGCGTCCTGGGTGATCAGCGCGGCGGAGACCTGGCGTCCGGCGATCACCATCAGCACCAGGGCCACGACGAGGACCGGAACGAGCAGGATCAGCTCCACCGACGCACTCCCCCGGTCGTCGCGTCGACAGCGCTTCCGCAGCAGTGCGTTCATGGCGCGAGGCGTTCGACGGGCCCGGACACCTCCGAGACCACGGGCAGGGCGACGCCCGGGAGAAGGCTCACCGTCCGCGCCTCCACCCTCACCCGCGCCTGGGCTGCTCCCCGACGCACGTCGACCTCCATCTGACGGAGCATCCCGCCGCCCAGCTGCTCCCGTGCTTGTCCGGCCTGCTCGTACGCCGATGCCGCCGAACCGTCGTAGGCACGGGCTGCGGCCAGGGCTTGGGAGGCGATGGCCTGGGCGCGGTGCTGGGCGTGCGCCCACAACCCTGTCTGGACCACGCCCATCAGCATCACGAACACCAGCGGCAGGATGAACAGCGGCTCGGCGCTGCCCCGGTCGCTCCCGGAAGACCTCGGACCGGGACGGTCCCGGACAGGCGTGCTCACCGGTTCACGCCCAGGTCGATGGACTCGGCCGCCGTGGTGAACTCCCCGACGAGGATCCCCCCGACCACGGTGGCGATGGTGATGGACACCATGATGACCAGAATCCAGTCCGTGGTCGCCGACCCGGCATCGGCGGTCGCCTTCCGTGGTGGAGCGGTCCAGGCGCGTACACGGTTCCGGGCATGCCGGAGAAACCCCTTCATGAAGACCTCCTCGGTCAGAATCCCGCGGTCACGTGGGCGAGGGCGACGAAACAGATCAGCAGCAGGAACCCGGCCACCAGGCCCATGGTGGGCAGGGTCATGCGCTCGGTGGCCGCGTGCGCGGCGGCCTCGGCCTCCGCGAGTCCGCGGGCTCTCAGCGAGGCGGCCTTGGCAGCCACGGATGTGCGGGTACGTGCTCCCGAGGTGCCACCCAACCGCAGCGACGCGGCCAGCTCGGCGAGCTCCCGCACCCCGGTCTCCTCGGCGAGGGCTTCGAGCCCCTCCCACGGGGGCCGGTGCCGCAGGGTCGCGGTGTGCACCGCGTTGCGGAGCCGCTCCGGGGTACGCCCTCTGCCGTGGTGCAGGGCTGTGGTGAGCGCACTGGTGGTTCCCGCTCCGGCCGCCAGCCCCATCACCACCAGGTCCGCCAGCGCGGAGGTGGCCGCACGCAGCTCGGCGCGGTACTCGGCCGCGGCGCCTCGGGCGGCCAAGTCAGGGGCCAGGAAGCAGCCGCCCGCGACCAGGGCGGCGAACAGCCACGCCACCGCAGGGCTGGGAAAGAACGCGCTGCCCACAATGGCCAGCACCGCTGCCAGCAGGATCCCGACGCCGGTCGCGGCCGCTTTCTCCGCCCGATAGGCCTCCACCGGCGTACCCGCCGCCGTCAGCGTGCGGGCCGTGGCCGGACCCGGGATACCGGCACGGACCAACAGGTGCCCTGCTCGGCGGCCTGCCCGTTGCGCCCGTCCGCCCTCGAAGGCGGGACGGGGAGCCGGTGCGTGGCGCGGCGTGAGGCGCTCGGTCAGGCTGGGGCGGCGCAGGGCGTAGGCGGCGGCGCACGCCCCGGCTCCCAACAGACTTCCGGCCGCACCCAGAACCACGGCGCTCACCGGGCACCGCCGACCGTTGGACCCGCTCCAGCCGGAACGGGGGCGAAGGGTCGCGGTCGCTCGGGCGGCGACGCGAGGCGGGCCAGCCAGAAGAACGAGACCGCCCACAGGCTCCCCACGACTCCGAGGACGAGCTGTCCGGAGAGCGTGCCGAGCGGTTCGAGGAACGCGGGGTTGAACGCGGCCATCCCCACCAGCATGAGAGTCGTGGCGGCGGCGATGATGCGCACCGAGGAACGGACTCTGGCCCGGGACGCCGAGACCCGTGCCACCGTCGTCGCCCTGTCCCGGGCGGCCTCCGCCAGGCGTGACAGCGCTCCGGCGACGTCCCCGCTCTGGCGCGAGGAGCCCATGGACAGGGTGATCGCGATCAGGTCCGCCAGGTCGGAGTCGGTCTCACACGCGAAAGCCTGCGCTGCCTGCCCCAAGGGCTGCCCGGCACGCAGCCGCGCATCCAGGGCAGCGACCTGGTCCCGGATCGGCACCGGGGCGACGGGCACGGTCGCGGTGACGGCCTGGTGCAACCCGGAGGCACCCGTGATCATGTCCCTGAGCTGCTCGGCCCAGGAGGCCAGTGCCTCGGCCAGGTCGGCCTCGGCGCGGTGGGCGGTGTCGGGCCCGAGCAGGGCGGGCATCCACCACCCGGCCGCTGCGGCGAGCGCCGCCCCCACGGGCCACCCCGTCACCAGTCCGATCACCGCACCCGCTCCTGCGGCACCGGCCGCGCGCAGCCAGGTCCCGCGTTGGCGCAGGAGTGCCGTCCAACGGCGCGGAGAGGGTCCGGCGGGGACCGTAGGCCCGGGGAGGAGGCTGATCATGTAGATGGCGCAGGCGGCCCCCGCCCCCGCCAGCGTGCCGCCGAGGGCGAGTCCGGCCACGGTCCAGTCCGGCATCACGCCCACCCCCGCACCGCGTACCCGGCACGGGCCAGGCGCTGGCCGACCGCACCGCTCGGGGCGCACACGACCGCTCCGGCGGGCTGGTCGGTCTCCCGGGTGTACAACTCGTTCGAGACGACCTGCTCCCCTTCGGACCCGGCGACCTCCCGGATGCTGGTGACCACCCGTTCCCCGCTCTGAGCGGTGTCGATGTGCACCACCAGGTGCACCGCCGCCCCGACCAGCAGCGCGGTCGCCGAGGCGCTCAACCGCTCCGGGGACTGGGCACAGTACGCGGCCAGTTTGGCGAACACCTGCTGGCTGGACGAGGCGTGGATCGTGGACATCGACCCGTCCGTGCCCATGCTCATGGCGTTCAACAGCGCGATCGTCTCCGGTCCCCGGGTCTCCCCGACGATCACCCGGTCCGGGCACATCCGCAGCGCCGCGCGCACCAGCTCCGCGAGGGTCACCTCGCCCAGGCCCTCGATGTTGGCCGGACGGCCCTGCAACGCGACCACGTCGGCACCCCGCAGATGGCGGTGCAGCCCCAGTTCGAGGGAGTCCTCTACGGTGATGATCCGCTCGGCTTCCACCGTGCCCAGCAGGGCGCGGAGTAGGGTGGTCTTGCCCGCGTTCGTGGCTCCCGAGACGATGACGTTCAGGCGTGACCTCACCGCAGCGACCAGCAGGTCGCGGGCGTTCTGGTCGACCATCCCCGACCTGGCCAGGTTCCCCAGGGTGAGGTACTCGGCGGGGTGGCGGCGGATGGTCACGGTCGGGCGGGCCGCGACCCCCGACATGACCGCTGACAGCCTCTCCCCGCCCGGCAGCTCCATGGACAGGATCGGCGCGGCCGTGTCGAAACGGCGCTCCCCGCCCGGTGCGCGGACAGCGGCCCGCTGCACCAGCGCCACGAGGTCGGTGTCCGCGTCCACCACGGCCGGACGGCGCTCGCGCCGCCCTCCGCCGAAATCGACCACGGCTTCGTCGTTCCCGGTGATGTGGATGTTCTGCACCCCCGGCTCGGCCAGCAGCTCCTCCAGAGGCCCCAGGCCCAGGATGTGGTCCAGCACGAGCTGGCGCAGCCGTACCTCCTCGTGCGGAGCGAGTGCTCCCTGCCCGCGAACCAGGGCCGTGCGGGCGCGCTCCTCCAGGAGCGCGTCCACGAGCCGCCCCACGTACTCGGCGTCCGCGGCCCCGTGGGGATGGGTGACGAGCTGTTCGGTGATCCGGTCCGCCAGGGCTACTGCCGTGCCGCGCAGGAAGTCCTCGCCGCTGCCGCTATCGGGTGCGAGAACCGGGCGCGGAAGTTCGGGAGCCGCCGTCATGCCGCGCTCACCTCCACCACGTTCCGCGCTCCGGACGCCATACCGATGCCGGAGAAGTCGTCGCACAACTCCGCCAGTGCTTTGGCAGCCCTGATCAACGGCATCCACTCCAGGCCGTCGGGGTCCCGGTGCTGGGAGCGCCACGCGGCCACGCGGTCCCGCAGGCGGGTGGGCGGACGGTGCTCTCCCCGCACCAGCGCGGCCCCCACCGCGTCGCGGGGGACGCGTGCCCACACGGGCAGCGCTGAGGCGACCCGGGACACCTCGCTGTCGGCGTGCGGGCAGGCACCGGCGACGGCCAGCCCCACACGCACCCCCTCCTGTCGCAGTGAGGCCAGCACCGGGGCGCACACCCGCAGGCGGGCCGCACTGCCCACGTCCCCCGGTTCGGTGAGGACCACGGCCGCGTCGGCGTGGCGGAGCAGGGCCGCCCCCGCGGACCCCGGCACCGCACGCCCCACGTCGACCACGGTCGCCCTCCCCGACTTCAACAGGTGGGGGTTGCGGGCGAGCGCGTCCACCGCGCGCCCCGCCTCCAGCGGATCGGCGGGAGCGGGCACCGCCTGGAGCCCTCCGGGAAGCTCCACCGCGTGGCGCAGCAGCGGCACACCGGCCGAGACCGCGTCCCGCACACCGGCCTGCGCCCAGGCCTCGGCGGAGGCCGGAGCCGGAGCCGAGGCGCGGGAGGCGGCGGCCAACGACACCAGACCCGCATCACCGTCGAGGCCGATACCGTGCCAGGAGGCGATGTCCCCGCCGGATGCGTCGGCTTCGACCAGCACCGGCACCGTCAGGGGAGTCGAGGGCCAGCAGGCCGCGAGCGCGGTGGCCAGGCTCGTCACCCCCGGAGCCCCGCTCAGTGAGCACACCGCGACGATCATTCCGCACCTTCTTCCGCGTGGGTGTTCTCGTGCGGGTTCACCACCGCGATCTGGACCTCCTGGCCTGCCGCTGCCCGGGAGAAGCGCGCGGCCTCGTCCCGGGGCAGGACCACCTCCACCACCTGCTGTCCACCCCCGAGACCGTCCTCGGCCGCAGTCACACGGTGGACCAGCCCCGTCACCACACCGGAGAGGTCTTCAGCGCCGTCGCCCCCGGTCTCCTCCCCGGGTGCGGCCAGGGTGACCAGGTCCACGGTCGTTCCCTCCGCCAGGTCGGCCGGGGCCGTGGTCACGGGCACCGCGACCACGGCCTGCCCTGGTTCCGGCCACAGGGCGCTGTCGGAGACCGAGCCCGCCACCAGCGGGGACCCTGCGGGCACAGGCCGCGTCAGCACCATTCCCTCGGCCACCTCAGGGGTGAGCAGCCGGAGCCCTTCAACCTCAGCCAGGTCCACCGAGGCCACGTCCGCAGCCGTGATCAGGTGTCCGGCGGGAAGGTCTGCGGTGAGGACCGCGACCGTGCGCGTCTCCTCTCCGGCCAGTCCGGCCCAGGCCCCCGCCACCCCTCCCGCCGTGATCAGCGCCCCGGCCAGCAGCCCCCACTTCCACCGGCGGCGCGAGGCCGCGGCCAACCGCACCGACTCCCATTCCCCGGAGCCACCTCCGGCTCGGGATTCCGAGCTTTTCTGGTGGGTTTGCTGGGGTTTTGCGAGTGCGACCATCCCTCCTCCTCCCTCTTCCATGCCTGTTCCGTACTGTCAGCGGGTGCGGGTGACCACCGAGTGGATCTCGCTCACGGGCACCGCGACGGAGGAGGAGGTCGTCAGGTCCTCCAGACCGCCGCCCCGCCCGTCAGTGGTGGACCAGGACACCCCCCACTCCCACACCGCCGTCACGTCCACCGCTGTCCCGGCCCCGCCCGGCGGCAGGACGGTGTAGGTGTGGCCGCAGTCCGGCGACCCGCCCTCCCCGGCGGTGGCGCGGGAGAAGACCGTGCCCGGTCCGGCGCACACCACCTCGTGGCCGTCCCCGGTGTCCCAGACCACGCGCTCCGGCGTCGCGACCACGGTCACCGACCCGGCGCTGACCGACGCGGTGACCGACACCGGGCTCCAGTCCTCCCCGGCGACCCACAGCCAGGTGGGCAGATTCACGAACCGGGGCTTGTCCGGCGCCGGAGCGGTACCGATCGCGGGCTCGGGCAGGCGCATGACCGCGCGCGCCTGCTCGGCCAGCACCTCGGGGGAGAAAATCTCCGACGCACCCCCACCGGCTGCCGCCCCCTCACACCTGGCCATCCCCTGCGGAAGCAGCAGAGGCCCCTCCTTGCCGGACTCCAGGAACTCGGCGCTGGTGAACACGCACGGCTCCCCTTCCTCCTCCGTTTCCCCGGCCACGCTCTCCAGGACGCTCCGCCCGCCCGAGCTGGAAGGTGCGGGCGAAGAGCTCGCGCCCACCCGGCACTCACCGCCTGAGCAATCGGTCGTGGCGAAGAAGCCGTCGGCTGCCGCTTCTCCCGCTGCGGAAGCAGCGACCAACGCGGTCAGCGCGCCGACAAGGCACACGCGCCAAGGGCGTCGGGGCCTGCGGGTCAACACGACCCGTAGTCCTCAAGCCAGAGCTCCTCGACCAGCCAGCGCTCCCCGTCGGAGACGGCGGTCGCGGTAACCGACCTCCGCCCGCTTCTGTCCTCGGAACCCGTCGCCTCCTCAGAGACGGTCCACTCCGAGTCGTCGATGCAGTCCTCGATGGACACCGAAGGCGGGTTCCCGGACTCCTCCGCCGCCTCCGGAGCCATCCGGGGCTCCCCCGTGGCGTGTACGCCGCGCAGCATGGCCGTGGTGAGTTCGAGTGCCTGCCCCGTGGCGTACTCGTCCAGGTCCGGATGGCCCGCTGCCCCCTCGTGCGAGCCCTCGACCACCACGTCCCACATACCGCGATAGGCGTCGAGCGCCAACTCCTCCGGCGACGGGCTGGCGGGCGCGGCCACAACCGGAGGCGTGCGCGCCGGAGTCTCCGCCGGACCGCTCCCCTGGGCCGCGCATCCTGTCAGCACCGCCGACGCTGCGACAGCCATCCAACGCGCCACAGGCGTACGCATACCCTCACCGCCGTTTCCACACCGGGCACGACTCCATGCCGTGCTTTCGAAAGGTGACACTAGCCATACTCAGAGTGACAACACAACCGCGCGTCGAGTACTCACAGTGATGAAAACTGTGAAGAGAACCACCGGGTTTCGATGTCGCACGTTCTACCTGCGGAAACACGAAAGGCTGCCTCCCTGAGGAGACAGCCCCGCACCCCTTGCCCGAGGTCAGGCCACCGGCACCCGCTCCCTCTGCGCCTTCCACTGGCGCACCAGGGACGTCAGCTCATCCCACTCCCCGGTGCCCTCCGGACCCCCCGCAGCCAGAACGTCCGCCCCCTGCGGCTCCTGGGAAGGAACGCGCCCGGGAGCCCTCCGCCGCTGCCGCTGCTCGTGTGCGACGAGGTAAGGGCGTACCGCGCGTATCCCCTCGTCGTCCACACACCACCCCAGCTCCGGCAGCCGCTGCGCCACACGGTTCCGCTGCGCCTCCCCGGTGCCTGCGAGGAGGTCGTCCGTCCGGGGTTTCCGTGTCCGCCCCGCCTCGTCGTAGCGCCTGACCCGCTCGGGTTCCCGATGCGCCGCCGCCGACGGACCCCGCGACTTCAGAGGTGGAGGTGACACCGCCTGTCCGCTGGCTACTCCCCGGGGAGGCCCTGCTCCGATGACGGCGGCGAGGACTGCGCCCACTGCCCACCGCACGCTTTCGGCCCATCCCCGTCGACGCCTTCGGTGTCGGCCCGTACCATGGCTCACTGATCTTCCTCCTGCTACTTCAGGTGGTGGATCACGCCCCGGGCGGTGTTCCCGCACCGCCCGGGGCGCCTTCTCTTCTCGTATTGCTTTTTCTGGTTCTGTGCCGACAGCGAACGAATCGGGACGGGTGTCATTGGCTTCGATGCCGTACGTCCTCGAAGCTGCGCTTCCTCGTCCGAACCGACGTTGTCCAGCCAGCCCTGCTACCCGGAGGTGAGGCCCTCCACCTCCGCCTCGCCTGGGGTTTTCCTCATGACGGATTCAGGCATGACAAAGAAGCCCATTTCAGGCATGAAAATCAACCAGGACAAAAAGGAACGACCGCGTTCACCCGGACTGAACGCGTTCGCGATGTTTCCCCATACTCGCGAGAAGTTTCAACCCGTTCCGTTCGGAAAAGTCATAAGCGCAGAAAAAAGGGCCGCCGGATGACAGCGCCCCAGCGGCCCGCGTGCCCGCGCTGCCCGCCGGGGCGGCCCCGACCCCCGTCCGGCGGGCGTCCGTGCCCGAGCGGGCGTCTCAGCGCCGGTCAACCGGGTCGGACGGCCGCCACGAACCGGCTGCTGTAGTAGTCGCCGCCGACCGGCTCAACGCGGATCGACTGCCCCGACCGGGGCGCGTTCACCATCCGCCCGCCTCCGACGTACATGGTCACGTGTGAGGGGGACGCACCGGTCCCGGTGTCGTAGAAGAGCAGGTCGCCCGGTTGGAGCTCAGCGAGCCCGACCCGGACACCGGCCTCTACCTGGTCGGTGGTCACCCGCGGGATCGGCACCCCCGCCACCGCCCACGCCTGCATCGTCAGCCCGGAGCAGTCGAAGGCGTGCGGCCCCGTTCCGCCCCACAGATAGGGTTTGCCGACCTGGGCCAGCGCCCACTCGGCTGCCGCCCGGCCCTGCTCGCTGGACGCTCCGGAGCCCACCGCGAGGACGTGCTCGGTCTGAGCGGCGATTTCGGCGTAGTGCCCGATGTGCTCGCGCACCTCTTCCACATAGGACTCCGAGTGGTTGTAGCGCAGCAGCGCCTTCTCCAGGTCGTCCTCGTCGGCGAAGTCGACCCCGCCTGCCCCGGGGCTGCTGACGCACAGGTACACCGCCGCGCTCCAGGCCGCGTCGAAGACGTTGTGCGGGTCGACGGTTCCGTCCCCGGTCGCGTCCAGGCCGTGGGAGGCCCACGTGGCGGGGATGAACTGCATCAGCCCCACCGCACGGTCGAACTCGGCGTCCCCGTCCCACTCCCCTGCGTCGCTGTCCCGGTGGGGTGAGGTGTTGCCCCCGGCCCCGCTGCCGTCCAGGCGCGGACCGACGATCGGCGGATCCACGGCCCCCGAGGGGGAGATCTGCCTCCCGGCCGCGTGGTTGGACTCGACCCTCCCGATCCCGGCCAGCACCGGCCAGGTCATCCCCCGGCACCCCCGGTACTCCGGTTCCAGGCGCGCGGCGGCCTGGACGTAGGCGGACAGCACCGCAGCGGGTATGCCCTCCACTTCGCGGGGGACCCCGGAAAGCCCCTGCTCGCTGGCCGCCAGCGCACCGACGAACACCGGCACCAGCAGCAGGAACGCGCCCGCGCCGACCGCGATCCGGATCACCCCTCTCCCCCGGCCCGGGCCGTGTGGCGAAGGGCGATGTCCACCGGCCGCAGCCGGTCCGGGGAGTCCACGGTCCGCCACACCGCCGCAGCAGGACCCAGCGCCCCCAGCCGGGCGTGGGTGGTGACGTACACGCCCACCCGGTCGGAGACGTCACCGGCCAGCTTCGCGGCGAGGTTGTCCTCCCGCTGGTCGGAGTGGACCGCGAACAGCACGATCGACGGCAGTCGGCTCTCCCTCGCCAGGCGCGTGTACCCCCTCATCTTGCGCTGCACCTTCGTCAGCGGCTCACTGCCGGTGTCGTACTCCCAGAACGCGTCCAGCGCGAGCCCGTCCTGGTGCCAGCACATGTAGGCGTCGGGACGGATGTGGCGGCCCCACCGGCGCGCGCACTCGCGCTCGTTGTCCCAGCGCACCAGGCGCGCTTCGGAAGTGCTCCGAGCCGACTCGGTGGTCAGGGCGAGGCACTCGACCAGGCCGAGTATGTGCCCGAGCCGCCCCGAGTGCGCCCAGGCCAGTACCCGGTCCTGCCGGAATCCCAGCTCTCTGGCCTCCATGCCACGGTTCTCGGCGACCAGCGCAGCACCGGTCTGGGTGAGTACCCAGTGGTCGGGCACCCGCGCCTGAGCGAAGAAGGGACGGAACCGGTCCAGGAGCCCGTACCGGTGGAGCATGAGCAGCCTCCTGCGCGCGCG
Organism: Nocardiopsis synnemataformans; assembly: GCF_965343085.1. NCBI lineage: Bacteria > Bacillati > Actinomycetota > Actinomycetes > Streptosporangiales > Nocardiopsidaceae > Nocardiopsis > Nocardiopsis synnemataformans. The sequence goes on from NZ_CBDRFA010000069.1 coordinate 13,449, forward strand.
GCGGGGCTCAGAGCCCGGGAAGTAGAGCCTGTGGATGTGGTGGGTGGTCATGACGTGGTGGTCGTACAACCCGCCGAGGATCTCCCGGTCCCTGGGCGTCACCCGGCGAGCCAGCCACACCAGAGCGCTCGCGTACTTGGTGCGCTCGGGGCCGTGCCCCACCCGTCCAGAGGCGGTCATGCGGTCCTCCCCTGCTCTCCTCGGACCTCGGAAGGAGGTGCCCCGTCCTTCGCCCCGTGGCACCGCGCCGACTCCCGTGCCTGGGTGGCCCGTCCCGCGAGCCCGGGCGGCAGCGGGCGGGTGCGCACCGTGGCCGCTCCCTGTTCCTTGGCACCCACCAGCGGGCGGACCACGGCCTGGTAGGCGCCCAGATGGGTCAGGTCATAGGCCCCCAGCACGGGCAGGGTGTGCTGTTGCAGGCTCACCGCATCGTCGGGCGAGGCGGAGAAGTACACCTTCGTGCGCGCGTTGGCCGAGACCGCCTTGCGCAGGTCGGCGGGGAGCTGGCCCAGCTCTTGGTGGGCCAGGGTCAATCCGAGCCGGTAGCCGCGGGCCTCGGCCAGCATGTCCTCCAACGAGCCCGGAAGGTTGAGGAAGTTCTGGCACTCGTCCACGTACGCGCACAGGTCCTTGCGCTGGTGCTCGGGGGTGTGGATGCGGGCGGTCACCGCCTGCCAGGTCGCCGCCAAGGCGAACGAGCCGATCAACGAGCTGGTGTCCTCGCCCAGGCGCCCCTTCGGCAGCCGGAGCAGGACCAGGTGGCCGGTGTCGAACAGGGTCGGCAGGTCCACCGTGGACGGCCCCGACGCCACCACCTGGCGCACCCACTTCCGCAGCAGCGCGGTCCGGAGCTTGTTGAGCACCGGCCCGGTCACCGCACTCCTGGCGGAGGTGGTGAGACCGGAGTACCAGTCCCAGAAGTCCTCCAGGGCCTCGTCCTCGCCGGTGCGCGCGGTGACCTTGGCCAGGGTCTCGGCCCGGAGCGCGTCGTCGGCCAGCAGGCGCGGGACATCGCCCAGAGTCAGGCTCGGGTCGCCTGCTCGGGTCAGGGTCAGCGTGGCTGCCCGCAGGATGTCGTCGGTCCTGGGCCCCCAGTACTCGGCGTAGATCCTGCGGAAGATGCCCACCACGGTGTCGCTGGTGAAATCGGGGTCGCCACCCTGGAGCAGGTTCAACCGGGGCGGCGGTGCCTGGTCGTCGGGGTCGAACAACACCACCCGGTCCACAGCGTCTTCGGGCAGGCGGGCCAGGACATCGGTGACCAGGTCCCCGCGCGGGTCGATCACCAGCCCCGCCCGACCGGCCTCGGCGTCCTGAAGGACGAGGTTGGCCAGCAGGGTGGACTTGCCCGAGCCGGTCTTGCCGAGGACGTGGGTGTGCTGGCGTGCTTCGACCACGCCCAAGGCGACCGGGCGCCGGGTGCCGGCGTCGCTGTCACCGACCACCCGGGTGTCCTCGCCTCCGCGCGGAACCGCCGGGGCCGGGGCCGCCGGTCGTGCCCCGGCCCGGGTCAGGCCGGGGACGGTGGTGTCGGTGGGCAGGTGCGCGATCCCGGCCAGCTCGGCGGTGGAGAGCAGAAACCCGTACCCCAGGAACCGGTTGGCCAGCCACCAGGTGGGCCGCAACATGAAGCGGCGGTCCAGGTAGTTGGTACCGGAGGTGAACGCGGCGAACGCCGAGGCCACCCCGTGGGCCCGTCCCCGCAGGCGTTCCTTCGCCTGGTCACTGTCGTGTGTGGTGGTGAGGATGTAGGTGATATCGCACGCCAGCCGGGGCGAGGACGCCTTGGTCAGGATCGCGCGCACGTCCTCATTCGTCCCGGGAAGGACCGGCGGTCGGCTGCGCGCAGTGCCGTGAGCGGTGGGGTCCAGGGCATCGACCAGGTATGTCGCCATCCCGGTGTGGCCGTGCAGGCGGGCCGCCGCCCGGCGGGCCCGCGCCGCCCGGCAACCCGTGGCCGGGCGGGCGGTCACGCGCACCAGGGCATGCTCGCCTTCGACCAGGTCCTCCAGCGCGCCCAGGAGCGGTCGGGCCGGGTCGTCATCGAACTTCGTTCGCAACGGGAACGCTTCAGCACGGCCCAACCGGAGAAGACCTCCGGTGGTGTAGGCCCCTGCGGGAAGCGCTGACTCACCGGGAACGAGATGGCGGGTGGAGGTGGTGGCGCCGGGCCAGGCCGAGGAGACCGCGCGCTCCACCGTCCCCGGCGGCACGATCCCCGGCACCCACACCTGGAACCTGATCCCGGCAGCCGACGCGACGACCTCCAAGGCCAGGTGGGGTTGGAGCAGCCACCGCGACCAGCGCGGTTTGAGAAGCCCCAGGGTGTGGTTCCAGAACGCGGTCGCGTTCTCCAGACTCGCGTCGGGCGGAGGCAGGATCTCCACCACCCGCGCCTGCCGGGACAGATAGCGGTGGCGGGCCAGGCGCACCCCCATCAGCGCGGCGCACACCACTGCTCCGGCCAGCGGAATGGTTGCGAGCAGCAGGAAGAATCCACCGCTCAACAGGAAGTCGGCCATCACACCAGCTCCTCGATGTCGAATCCGTCCGTATCGGGGTCGGGGACGTCGTCCTGTTGCTCGTCCTCCTCGAAGAGCTGCGCCCGCAGAGCGGCGAGTTCCGCCGGGTCGGAGGTGATCAGCCGGTGTTCAGCCGGTGAGGCGATCGGGTGGAAGCCGACCCTCTGGTGTCCGGCGACCAGCAGCGCCGAGCCCCGGGGCGCGGTACCGACCAGGTGGGCCTCTCCGGAGGAGAGGTGGAACGCCTCGGCCACCTGGTCCAGGTTCTGCGGGGCCTGTTTGAGCAGGACCTGGGTGGCGGCGTTGCCGATGACCACCCGCCCCAGCTCGGTGCCGAGCACGTCGCCCACGTCCTGGGTGATGAGGGTGAGCCCGGCCCAGTGCCTGCGTCCGGCTTTGGCCAACCGGGCCAGGTAGCGGGCCGCGGACGGGTCCTGGAGCAGCAGCCACGCCTCATCGACCACGACCATACGGGGACGTTCCGGTGTTCCCGCGGTGACGTGTCGCCAGATCGCGTCCAGCGCGATCAACACCCCGACCGGACGGACCTCGTCGGGCAGCTCCTTGAGCGAGACCACCGTCAGGTGCCCGCCCACCCGGTCGGTGGAGGGCCCGTCGAACAGGGTCGCGTGCGTTCCGTGAACGAAGGGCTCCAGGCGGCCCGCCAGCTGCTGAGCGGCGTGAGCGGGCTCCTCCCCCGTGCCGGGGTCGGTCGCGGTGTCCTCCAGCGCGGCGGCCAGGTCGGCGAGTACCGGCGCGGGCCGGGTCCAGGTGGCGGGGTCCCGGGTGATCCCGGCTCCGGCGTAGGCGGTGATGATCGCCCGGTCCAGCACGCTCTTCTCGGTCGCGGACATCTGGCCGACCATCGCGGTGACCAGGGTGTGCAGGAACAGCGCCCGCGACGTGAACGCCTGGCCCTCCTCGTCCGCTTCGGGGAGCGCGAAGGGGTTCAGCCGACCCGCCTCGGTGCCCAGACGCAGAACGGTGCCGCCGACCTCCTCGGCAAGGCGCAGGTACTCGCCCTCGGGGTCGATGACCGCGACCTCCACTCCGACCAGCAGAGACCGCAGCACCTCCAGCTTGGCGAGGTAGGACTTGCCCGCTCCCGAGCGGGCGAGGATCACGCTGTTGTGGTTGTCCAGGCCGCCGCAGAACCGGTCCCAAGCCACCAGCCCTGACGAGTGGGTGTTGGTGCCGTAGACGACCGTGGTCTCGCCCAGGTCGGCAACCAGCTCGGGTGAGGTGAACGGCAACAGGGTCGCTGCGGCGTCGGTGTCCATCGACCGGCCCATCCCCAGCGCGTCGGTGCCCAGCGGCAGGGTGGAGATCCACCCCTGCAACGGACGAAACGTGGCCGGAACCGCGTCCACGAGCAGGGACGAACACAGCGCCCTGATCTGCTGAAGTTCGGCCTCCAGGCTCTCCAGGTCGGGGGCGTGCACGGTGACGTACACCGCCACCCGGAACAACCTGCCTTGGCCGGTGGCGATGCGGTCGGCGATCTCAGCGGCGTCCATGGCCGCCGTCACCTGGTGCGGGTCCTCCACCCGCCCCTGGGCGGTGCTGGTGCGGTGGGCCGACTCCAGGCGGGTCCGGCGTTTGCGCAGTCGTGCGGCTGCGGTGGGGGTGGGCACGGGTTCCAGGTGGAAGGCGATGTCGAGCTGTCCGGGGTAGGTGAGCAGGGGCTCCGCCCATCCGGCGGCGACCTCGCGCGGGTACCCGGTGATGATGTAGGTCTGGCACACGCCGCCCTCGACCTCCACATGGCGCGCCCCCAGGCGGATGGCCGGACCGCCCAGTGCGTGCGTTTCGGATCGCGCTCTCAGGCTGCGGAGACCCATCAGTGCTCCTCCTCGTGCTCGTGTTCGTCGGTGGCGCCGGTGCCTGCGGGCTCGCAGCCGGTCGGCGCGGGGTCGGTGAGGCGGGTACCCGGGGCGGTCATCGACGCCCGCCGAACGTCTGCGGCTTCGTCTGCGTCCAGGACCTGGGTGCGGATACCGAGGGCTGCCAGACGGTCCGCGGTGTCGGCAGCCCGGCGCAGCAGAGCAGGACCCGTACGGCGGGCGGGACCGGCCGCGGTCACCACCACCAGCACCTGCTGGTGGGACAGCTCGTGCGTCGCGGTCATCTCGTCCAGGAAGTCGGCGTGCGCCATCGCGGCCTCACTCAGCGCCGGGTGCGGCAGGCGGGCCGCGTTGTCGCGCAGCATCGCGGTGAACTCGCCCAAGTCGGCGCTACGCCGCTGCACGAGGATCTGCACCGGTTCGACCGAGGCGTCCAACACCCCGGCGAAGGCCGCCAGCACCTGGTCCTGCTCACGCCCCGAGGCGAGCTGGAAGGGCAGGGTCGTGCAGGCGATCATCACCGCGCACCGGCCTTCCAGGTCGACCACCCCCTCTGGGGAGACGGCCGACGCCGGGAGTCGCAGCGGAGCCAGACGGGGCCCGCGCCGCAGACGGGGCGCCCACCGGGGCAGCGCAGGGACGTGTCCTGAAGGTGCGGGGACCAGGTGCTTGGGTGCGCGCGCCCAGGCCAGGGCGCTGGCGGCGACCTGCTCCAGGCCCCGGCCGTCGCGCTCCCCCAGAGCGAGGGCGATGGCCGTGCCCAGGACGGGGGCCAAGCCGATCGCGAACGCCCACAGCGGCACCGCTTCCCGCAGGAGCAGGTAGGCGCCCCACGCCCCCGCCAGGACCGGGGTGATGATCAGACACTGACGTGCGGTCAGGTTGAACAGGACCGGTTCGGAACGGTCGATGTCGGCGGGGATGCGCCCCCGCCAAGCGGACACCTCATCGGAGGCCACAGATACTCCTTCTGTTCGTTCGCGGCCGGATGGTCATTCCTCGTTCTGGCCGGGCCGGGGCGGTGGGAAGAGCCCGTACTGCTTCCACACCCGCCTCGGGCTGGCGAAGAGCGCCCGCTGGCCCTTGACCTGCGGCGGTTTGCCCCACGTCAGCGCAGGCATGTTGGGCAGGTGGCGCAGCCCCGCCGAGGACTGGGGCGCAGGATCCGGTAGGCCCAGGCGTTGTACGGCGCGCCTGCCGGGCACCCGGACCGGCGGCGGGGTCGGCAGGACCCCCTGGCGCCATCTGCGCTTAGGCGGCGCGGACGGCGCGGACGGCGCCGACGACGTAGCAGGCGCGGACGGCGGGGACGGTGGGGCCGGGCGTGGGAAGAGAACTTGTTGGCCGGTCCTGGGCGAACCGGGCATGTGGCCCACCTCCAGCTCGCGGCGCACCGCTGCGGGCGGGGCCGGACGCGGTGGCGGGACCGGCGGCAGGGCGCGCGGCCCGGGCAGCGCGAGCGGACCGCGTGCACGTCCTGGCGGCCACGGCGGGCCGCCAGCCGCTCCCGGGTAGCCGCCTGCGGGTCCGGGCAGAGGGCCGCCTCCAGGAGCGGTACCTCCCGGCCACGGCCCGCCGTGGCCCCCACCGGCGGGGCCATACCCTGCGCCGCCGGGGCCGGGCAGGGCCCCACCGGGTGCGGCGGGAACAGCGCCAGCCGGGTAGCGGGGCGGGTTGTAGGGCCGGTACCACCACGCCTGCGGTTGCGGCTGCTGCATCCCAGCGGGAGGTTTGGGCGTGTAGCGGGGCAGCTTGCGGCCGGGCGTGCGCGGCGAGAGGAACTGCCACTTCAGCGACGACGCCGGGGCGGACGGCAGGCGCATGCTGCTGACCGAGCGGAACGCCATCATCCACGCGATGTTCTTCAAGATCGCGGCGATGGGCGAGGTGCCCGGGTTGGGCTGCCAGACCAGCTTCATCACCCAGGAGCCGATCCGGATCTGCACATACAGCAGGACCAGGAGCAGCATGATGTTCATCAGCCAGCCCGCGTCGCCCACGTCGGCGTCGTTGGGCGAGGCGAGCACACTGCTGGCCAGCACCACGGTCGCTTCGCGCCCGAGCCCGGTATCCAGAACCAGGCCGGGATCCGCCTCCGGCGCAGCGGAGGTCTGGCGCAGCGATCCGAAGATCGTCATCTGCCCCTCGAAGAACAGCCGGGCCATGGCGATGAACACGATCGACTGGGCGATCGGGATCGCGCACAGGCCCGCCATGGACTTCCACCACAGCTCCGCGATCCGGTTGGTCTGCGGCAGGGCGTGGAAGATCAGCAGCATCGGCGCGGCGATGGTCAACACGATGGCCATGCAGATGCGCACCGCCTCGGTGACCATCCACACCACCAGCAGCACCACCACGACCACCAGGAGCAGGATGGTGAAGACCAGCGCCTCCTCCAGGATCACCTCCATGCGGTCGCGCAGGTTCTCCGCGGCCTCGCGGGCGTCGATGCCCTGGGCCCCGATGGCCGCGGAGATCTGGTTCGAGGCCCGGATCATCTCCCGGGCCACCCACAGCGAGAAGTTCGAGGCCACGAAGGCGAACACCGCCCGGGGCAGAATGTCGGCGGCCGAATAGCGGCTCTGCACCGTCTGGTAGCCCATGGCCACGATCCCGCCCGCCACGATGAGCAGCACGAAGAGCATGTTGCTGGTGGTGAGGATGCCGTCGTGCAGAGCCTGCATCCCCTCGGTCGGCTCCGGGGTGTGGAAGGCCTTCTGCGCCAGCCACCCCAGGGCCGGGTTCAGGCCGGACACGACGAAGTCGGCGAACCAGTTCGAGACGTGACAGCCCGGATCGACCAGGCCGCAGTCGAAGACGTCCTCGTCGGCCTCCACCTCCACCGGTACCTCGGACTGCTCCCGCAGCGGCGGCTCGTCCTCGCGCTCATCCTGCGGGGGCGGGAGCGGGTCGTCGGTGATCTCCGGTTCCGGAGCCGGTGCCTCCTCCGGCTCTGGCTCGGGTTCGGGTTGGGTCCCGGGGTCTTCGGGTTCCGGGAGCGGATCGTCGGTGGGCGGCGGCAGCGGGTCGTCGGAGGGGGGCGGTTCCGGGCTGGCCGGAGCCCGCCCCCACGGCGCGGGGCTCACTCGCTGGCCCCGCCCACGCTGACGATCCACTCCACGATGTCCATGAGCACCGTGGCCAGGATCGCGATGCCATAACCGACCGCCGTTCCGGTCAGGGCGCGCTTGGCGCCGTCGATGGCGCCGACCTCGCCGTTGGCGGCCAGCCACCGCACCGCCGCGATCGTCAGGAACAGCGTCCCCAACGCTGACGCGAGGGCGATGATGACCATGCGGATGCGGTTCACGACCTGGCGCAGCTCGGTGGTCTCCTCCTCAGCCGACTCCGCAGTGGCCTCGGCAGCCCACACCCACGCCGCGTCGTCACCCGCCATCACCCACCACACGGCGAGCACACCCGCCGCCACGACCACCGCCGCCCACCGGACCACGTGCTGCCCTGCCCCTGAAGCTGCTGTCACCTGTTCCCCCTCGACGTCCTCGGCTCCCGGCCGGGCACTGGACACCCGGTGCTGTGCGCCGAAGCCCAGTGCCCGTATCTGGTCCCCTAAGAAGCCACCGGCAGAGGCGAATGCGACAACGACTTCCCAAGAACCGGTGCGGTCGCCAACAGCCGCAAAGTCGCACGTTCGCGGACGTGCGGAACTTCAGAACGGACCAGGGCGTCAGCGACCACCACCTCACCCGCGTGCACCGCCGATACCAGCCGGGCTTCCGCGCGTTCGCGGCGCTTGGCCAGCGTCTTGTAGGACACCCCGGCCTGCTCCGCGACCGCGGCCAAAGGGGCGTTCTCCAACCTGGTCCGGGCGATCAGACACGCCTCCGCCCGCGAGAGGACGCCCACCCGCACCGCGGACACCAGCAACAGGTCCGGGCTGGCCTGAACCCCCGGGTCGAGGGCCTCCTGCCGTCCCGGGTCCCCAGTCGGGACCGGCGCCTGCTGCTCGTGCCTGCGTGCCGAGAGCGCGACGCGGTGCGCGGGCCGGGTCAGGTACCAGACCAGCCGGGCGTAGTTCAGGTTGATGGTGCGGACCCGGTGGACCACCTCGGACACGATCGCGGACTCCACCGCGTCCACCCCGTCCGCGGTCAGGCCCCGACAAGCCCTCCCGGCCGTGGACCGCAGAACGGGCAGGCACAGCCCGAGCGCTCCGACCATCCAGTCCTGGGACAGGCGGGCGGCGCGGATGGTGTGCCGCCAGACCGCGTCGCGCACCTCGTGCGGGGTGCCCTCATCCATCAGGACATCGCGCAGCTCGTACAAGGAGTAGATGCGGTTCTGGAGCCAGGGGTGGACGTCGGTCCCCCGCAGGGTCAGGTGGGTGGATGATAGGCGGACGAAGCCAGTCTCGACGACTGCCAGCGGTGACGGTGCAAAAACCACGGATGCCCCCTCGGATGCGAGCGAGAAATGACATCCGCATGCAACAAGGTGGCGTTCTCAGGCAGGGTTCACAACGGGTTCACCGCGTATTCGGGAGCCACTCAGTGAGCACTCAATTCGTGGTCACGAGGGCAAAGAATCAGCCAAGGGGGCGCGAGCCACACACTCGCGAGGCCCTCGCAGCACCAGCAGTGAACCTCATCTGAACCCGCTCCCACCTGCGCATACACTAGAACGGGCAGGCGGTGGGGGGTCGTCTCCGGGCAGCACCCATCGGCAGGACGGCCGGAGGACCGGCGTTTTTTCAGAACACGCTCAACGGCAGAACCCAACCGGGGACGTTCTCAAACGGGAGAGCTCTTGTTAACGCTTCTTCCTTGCGGGGCATGAGTGCGGGAATGAAGCACACCGGGACCTTTGGTCCTGGTGGGGCGCCGTGGCTTATCAGTAGCCTGGCCGCGCAGACAGAACCGCCCCCGCCTCCTGGCCTGGCGGGGGCGGTTCACTCCTCCTGGGGCTACCGGGAGAATGCAGCGCCGAGGAACGCGCTCCACTCGCCGCCGGAGAAGGACAGGCAGCCCAGGTCCCGGTTCTGCGTGTCCCTGACGAGGACAGCCTCCGGAACCGCAGTCTCGTTGACCTCGACGCACTCGCCCTGGGCTCCGCTGTAGCTGGACTTGTGCCACCCGCTGGTCAGGTCGATCACTCCAAGCCTCCCATGGCTCTCGAAATCACATCATGTGAGGCTACAGGGGGTAGCGCCCACGTTTGCAGCTCCCCGTACACGGCCAGAAGCCGCGTCACGGTGTCTCCGCCGAGCAGTTCGCCGCCGGAGGCGTGCTCGACTTCGACAAGCGTCTCGCGCTCTTTGAAGGACAGCAGCCGGAACGGGCCAGCGGCTCCCCCGTAGTACGGGGTGTCCGCTGGCAGGATCAAGATTCTCACGACCCCGGCGGAGTCCAGATCGAGGAGATGCCCCAGCTGCTCCTTCATCACCGCGGGCGAGCCGACACGGGCTCGAACGACCGCCTCAGCGAGGATCGCGACCAGACGCGGATTGTTCATCCCCCTCAGCGCGTCGAGGCGGCTGACCCTCAGGTCCACGAGCCGGTCGATTTCCTCGGACGTGTCCAGGGGACGACCGTCTCGGAAGATCTGACGTGCGTAGTCGGGCGTTTGGAACATACCCGGAACAAGGGCGGGGTTCCATATCTGGATCCCGGACGCCTGCTCTTCAGCCGTGACGATCTTTCGGTGCCAGTCGGGGTCCTCCTCGGCCCGCTTCGCATCTGTCCAGCGACGGAGAAGGTCACCGTTTGTACCGAACAAGGCCTCCGCCTCGTTGAGAAAGTCCCTTTTTGGCGACCGATAGGCGTTCTCGTATTTACTGATGGTTGACGCACCGTATCCGGTCGCCTCGGCCGCCTGCTCCAGCGTAAGCCCACGCCGGTCGCGCAGCCTGCGGAGCTCCTTCCCGAAGGTGGTCCATGCTGACAGCGTCTTCTCAGGCATGGGTAGAACTTTACAGAGGCTCTCTACATTCCTGTACGGGTTCCACCAACTAGCAGTCGATGCACGTAAAGGCATTGAGGTGGAGCATCTCGCCTTGGACGATGGGCACCCCGGCGGAAAGCGCCGGCCATAGGAAACCCCGGCGACTGTGCCACCAGCCCCGGGAACGGCTCCCACCGAACACTCCAGAGGTGAGAACGTGGCAAATCCTACCGAATCAGGGATTCCGTCCAGCACTACGCACACCCGTCTGCAAGAAGACGGAGCCCGGTTTCACGGAGAGCTTCCGAACATCTTCCAGCGGGCTAGTGAAGTGCAGCCCGCTCCGGAACTCGGCCTGTCGGCTGGTGAGGCTGTTGTGGTCACTGCCCACTCCCGGAGGGCGCAGACGGTCGCGCGCAGGTCCTTCCCCGGAGTCCCGGACTCGGTGGCGGACGTCCGCGACTGGGTTGAGCAGACCTGCGTGCAGTGGCAGGTCCACGTCCCGGAGGTGCTCACTCTGGTGGCCTCCGAGTTGACCTCCAACGCGATCGCCCATACCCACAGCGGTCTGCCGGGCGGGCAGTTCGCTACCCGTCTTCTGCTCTACCCGGACCGCATGCGGTTGGAGGTGCGCGACGCCGGTCCCCTGTCCGGCCGGACCCCGTTGCGCCGTACCCCCGCCCTCACCGCCGAGCACGGCCGGGGACTGGTGCTCGTGGACGCCCTCGCCACCGACTGGGGGCGACTGCCCGCAGGAACCGGGACCTTCGCCGAACTCACGCAAGTGCCGGGGAGGAGTGAATGAGGCTCCCGCGACGCACCCGCTCCCGCCCTCTGGTCGTCCGTGCTCCGACTGACTTCGACGACACCCGGTGGCGCGCCGCCCAGCAGGGCTATGTCCTGACCCGCCAGAAACGCTTGCTGGGAGCGGTGTACGCGCTCACCTCGCTTGACGGAGACACCGCGATCCTCCACGACCTCGGGGAGGTTCGCGCCTTCCTCGACCGGCCCTCATGACCGCGTGCGGAGGCAGCCCCGTAGCCCGCCCTGCAACCGCGCCCTCATCGACCGCACCGGACACCAACGGAAAGCGCCTCATGCCCGACTACCGCGACCTCCTCATCGACAGCCCCGACGTCCTCACCCCTGGCGAAGTCGCCGCCCTGTTCAACATCCGCACCCGCAGCCTCCACCGAGGCGACTGGGACCGCGTCCTCCAACCCTTCCGCACCCCCGGCGGAGCACGCCGCTACCCCAAGGAACACATCGCCGCCCTCCTGCACCAGCCGGAGAATTCCGTCCCCACCCCGTAGAGCCGCCACGAGCCGGTCCGCGCATCCTCGTGGGGAGCCCGGACCAGGTAAGACACATGGCAGCCGAAGAGCCACTGCCGGAGGTGACCGTCTACGAGGCGGTCGTGGTGTACCTACACGCGCCTCGGGCTCCGGGACGGAGCAGCCTTCCGCTGGAAGGTGGCATAACCAGCTGCGCCCCCGGCTTCCACCGAATCACCGCTCCACACAAACAGCGCGCGACCGTCCGCGCAGTCCGGGTTTATTCCCAGGCAGGAATATCCGGCCAGAGATTGACCGGGCCCGAACACCTCTCTAATGTGAATTCCGTTTCGACCCTTTCGGAAAGGGCCATGCCATGAAGTTCGAGAAGCTCTCCGGCGACTGCAACCGGGATGACTGCCCGGGAATCTACTCCACCGACAACGGGACCGTCGTCGTGCAGGGCGCGCTCCTGACCGACACCACCGGCCTCACCCCCTCACAGGGAGAGGCCGCGGTCGAGATCCCCACGCACCTGATCGAGGAGGCCGCCCGTGCGCTTGGAAGGTGACGCCTGGCGGGAGTTCTTCGACTCCTTCCAGCGCGAGGCGTTCCGGCTGGAGACCCTGCCCAGCTACACCGTGCCCGAGGAGGAAGAGGAACTGCGCCGGTTCCTGGCCGGGGAGACCCGACCGGCCGAAGAGCTGCACACCGACAGCTACCTGCTCCGCGTGCGCAACCACGTCGAGTCCGGACGCCGGATCCGGCGGGTCCACACCCTGACCAGTCCCCTCGGCGACCACCTGAGGTTCCAGTTCGAGTGGGGGTACGCCTTCAGCGTGCAGGCCGGTGAAGAGGTCAACATCCTCGACTTCGTCACCACCCCCGACCCCGGCCTGCCCCGCCAGGACTTCTGGCTCTTCGACGACACCCGCGTGGTGCTCATGCACTACGCTGCCGACGGAACCCAGACCGGCCGGGAACTCCTGGAGGGGGCCGATCCCGCCCCCTACGTCGCCTACAAGAACCTGGCCCTGGAGCACGCCGTCCCCTTCACCGAGTACTACAAGGCCGACTGATTGACGCTTGAGCCCGACCGTGCCCAACAGCCGCGCAGCGAGCTGGCGGAGGCCCTTCGCAGCCTCCGCCGCGCCTCGGGGCTGACCGGCGCGCGGCTCGCCGTCCGCAGCGGGATGAGCCAGGCCAAAGTCAGCAAGATCGAGAACGGCCGCGTACTGCCCTCCGCGCTGGACGTCGAGCGCATCCTGCATGCGCTCGACGTTCCGCCCGGGGAGGAGGAGGCCGCGCGCCTACTGGAGCTGGCCCGTGTAGCCAACACCGACTACCAGGGTTTTCGTACCGCGCTCCAGCGCGGTCTCGGGGAGACCCAGCGGGACCTGGCCGCGATCGAGGCCTCGGCGTCCACCATCCGCTTCTTCCTGCCCTGCATGATCACCGGGCTTTTGCAGACCCCGGACTACGCGCGTCAGACCCTGTCGCACACGCTGGTGAACCGCGGTGCGAGCTGGGAGACGGCGCTCGCTCGGCGCCTGGAGCGTCAGACGGTGCTCTACGACGAGGGCAAGCGCTTCGTGTTCGTCCTGACCGAGGCTGCGCTGCGCTGGCCGCTGTGCCGTCCGGAGGCGATGGCGGTGCAGATGGACCGGATCGCCTCGCTCAGCGAACTGCCCAGCGTGGACATCCGCGTCGTGCCCGCCGATCCTCCCGTGCCCAGCGGCCCTCTCAACGGGTTCACCGTCTACGACGACCGCCTGGTGACCGTCGAGGTGTTCACAGGCAAGCTCGCCCTGCGCGACCCGAAGGACATCTCCTACAGCATGGAGATATTCGCCTTCTTCCACGAACACGCGCTCGAAGGCGAAAACACCAGGTCATTCCTGCGCGGTCTCGCCCAGGAATACCGCAACCGGGCATAACCGGCACCACTGCGGACGAATTTATTCCCTGGCGGGAAACACCTTCACCTGTCTCTTGCGGGTCCCTAATCTGAGCTGTGCTCACAGGCCCCCATGAGAAAGGAAAGACCTGTGCAGAACACGCAGGACAGCCCCGGCCAGGAATCTCCCTTCGCCCTCGACATCCGGCTGATCGAGAACAGCGACTCCCTGGCCCAGCTGATCAACCTCACCGACGACGGCTGCGGAACCAGCTGCCCCACCACGTGCGTCACCAGCACCTCGGCCTGAACGACGCTTCCCCGACTCTGCCGGGCCCCTGATCCGTTCACCGTCGCCAGCACTCACGGGAGAGTTCATGCACCTGACCGAGCCCCTCAACACCGAACCGTCCGAGCCGCTGTCCCTGGACCTTCGCCTCATCGCATCGGTCCCCTCCATACAGCCGTTTCCCGCCAGTGACGACGGCTGCGGCTCCAGCTGCCCGGACGCGTGCGTCAGTACCGCGAACTGATCCGCACGGTCGGCACCGGTCCCGGACGCCGGTGCCGACCAGCGCTCCTGGGAGGAGGGGAGATGGCTTCCGGCGAGGAGCAGCACGTGGGTTGGCGTGTGGTCGGCCGACCGCTGGTGCGGGCGAGCCTGCTCGACGACCTGCCGACGGACGGTGTACCGGACCTGAGCGGCAGTGACCCGCGTCCGTGGTTGGCATGGCTGCACCGCGCGCGGAAGCACCTGGGTCTGGCCGAGGCGATCCGGCACGCCTCGCCCGACCTGGCGGCCGGTGTGGAGGCTCTGCTCGACCAAGATCCGGCCGCGGTGCGGATACGCCGGGTGCGGAAGGTGACCGCTTCCGTCCTGCGGTACGTGCTGCGGGCCGACGGCCGCGCCACTCCCTTCGGGCTGTTCGCCGGCGTGGCCGCCGCGACCTTCTCCGAACGCTCACAGGTGGTGTGGGGCGGCGCGCACCGGAAGGTGGTCTCTCCGGGCGGGGCATGGGTGGCCGAGGTCGTCAGCGCGCTGGAGGCCCTGCCTGCGGTGTGCGACCACCTGCTGGTCGTCGCCAACAACACCGCCGTCGAAGAGCGCGGACACCTCGTCGTGCCCCAGTACGCGCGCCCCGACCCGGGTGCGCCGGGAGCGGACACGGAGCAGGTCGAGGTCCGTATCAGCAGCGCCGTACGCCTGGTCCTGGAAGCAGCACGTCAGCCCGTGTCATGGTCGACGCTCCGGGCCAAGCTGGCCGCTGAGTACCCCGATGAACCTGCCGTGAGCACTAACGCCATGCTGGCCCGACTGGTCCAGGCGCGGGCGCTACTCACCTCTCTTGCCCCTGCGTCCACCGAAACCGACCCCCTCGGTTGCCTCGTCTCTTCCCTCGCTCAGAGCAACAGCTGCGCTCTGCCCGAAACCCGACCGCTGGTGTCGCTTCTCCAGGAGGCTCACACTGCGGTGGAGGAGCACAACCACGGTGGCGGGTCTAGCACGTTGAGGACGGCCGACGAGGCGGTCGGGCGCGTGTCTCGGGTCCAGCCGTTGGGGGTGGACGTGCGGGTGGACGCCGGCCTGGCTCTGCCCGTGGCGGTGGCGCGCGCGGCAGAGCAGGCCGCGCACATGCTGACCGTCCTGTCCCCTTACCCGGACGGGCTGCCCGCGTGGCGCACGTACCGAGAACGCTTCGCCGACCGGTACGGCGACGCGCTCGTGCCCGTCCCCGAGGTCGTGCACCCCCAGACGGGGCTGGGTTTCCCTTACGGCTACGCCACCGCTGACACCGAAGGCCGCGCCAGGCCCCTCACTGACCGCGACCGTTGGCTGCTGGAGCAGGCCCAAGCCGCCGCTCTGGACGGTCGGCGGGAGATCAGCGCAGACGCGCTCCTGGACGAGCTGGCTGCCCGACACTTCGCGCCGCCTCCTGGGCACACGGAACTGAACCTGCGCGTGGAGTCACCCTCACGAGCCGCGCTGGACAGCGGCCGGTTCCGCGTCGCGGTGCTGGGCGCCTCCCGCAGCGCGGCCACCATGGCGGGACGCTTCGCCGCCCTGGCCGGTATTCGGAACGACCTACGCGAAGCCGTCTCGCACACCACCTCCGCCGGGGCGGTTCCGGTGCAGTTGTCGTTCCCGCCGCTGCGAGCCCGCAGCGCCCATCTGGTCCGCTCGGGGAGACTGCTCGATCACGTCGTCAGCGTGGGCGAATACCCCGGTCCAGGACCAGGGCAGCTGGGTGTGGACGATCTCGCGGTCGGGTGCGATGACGACGGTCTCTTCCTGTTCTCACGCGCCCTGGCGCGCAGGGTTGAGCCTGTCGTGCCGCACGCGTTGAACCTGCGCTACGCCCCGCCGCTGGCCCGGTTCCTGGCCGAACTCCCCCGCGCCGGACGCGCGGTGGTCATCGGGTTCGACTGGGGCACCGCCTCCACGTTGCCGTTCCTGCCCCGTGTGCGCTCGGGCAACGTGGTCCTGGCCAACGCCCGGTGGCGCGTCAGGGCCGCCGACCTTCCCCCGCGTACCGCGTCGTGGCCGCGGTGGCGGCGAGAGTGGGCGCTCTGGGCTGAGCGCCGCAATCTGCCCGGCGTGGTGGATCTGGGCAAGGGCGACCAGCGTCTGCGCCTGGACCTTGCCGAGCCTGCGCACCTGTTCCTGCTGCGCGCCCAGGTGGACAAGGAAGGCGGCACGGTTCTCACCGAGGCTCCCGACCCGCGCTCGTCCGGATGGTGCGACGGGCGGCCGACCGAGGTTCTCGTTCAGCTCTGCCGGAAGGAGGCCGCGTGAACACCACGATCACCGAAGCGACGGAGATAGCGGGACTGGTGGCTGACCGCCTGGCCACACCTGGGCAGGGCCGTGCTCTGGTCGGAGACCGGTGGTGGCCCCAGTCCCTGGCGCACGGCGCGGTCGGGGTGGCGCTGTTGCACATCGAACGCGCCCGCACCGGTCACGGTTCGTGGGAACGCGTCCAGCGGTGGCTGGAGTGCGCGGTCGCCGAGGACGTGGACTCCTCCCCCAGCGCGCACCTGTACTACGGCGCACCTGCGGTGGCGTTCGTCCTGCACCGGGCTTCAGCGGTCCGCCCTGGGTATGAGCGTGAGCTTGCCCGGCTGAACAGGACCGTGGACCGGATCGTGCTCTCCCGCCTGGAACAGGCGCACGCGCGGATGAACGCCGGTGAGCTTGCGCTGCTTTCGGAGTTCGACACCATCCGAGGCCTGACCGGGCTAGGCGCCCTGCTCCTGGCCCGCGACCCGCAGGGCTCGCTCCTCCGGGACCTGCTGGCTTACCTGGTGCGGTTGACCGAACCGGTCACCGTCCACGGCCGTATGCTTCCCGGCTGGTGGAGTCCGGTCGGCCCGGGAGGAAGGGTCGATGCTGCTTTCCCTGGCGGGCACGCCAACACCGGCATGGCCCACGGCATCGCCGGTCCCCTGACACTCCTCGCGACCGCCCTGCGGCGCGGGATCGAGGTGGACGGACACGTGGAAGCGATCGAGCGCATCCTGGGCTGGCTCGACACCTGGCAACGCTCGTCTCCGGCCGGGGCGTGGTGGCCGTACTGGATCACCCGCGCCCAACTCGACGGAACCTGCGGCCTGGTCGGCCCACAGCGGCCGTCGTGGTGCTACGGCGCTGCGGGCGTGGCCCGCGCGCAGCTGCTCGCGGCTGACGACCTGGGGGACCAGCGGCGCTACGCCGTGGCGCAGAGCACTCTCGCCCGCGTCTTCACCGACATTTCCACGTCACCGACGGCGCTGGACTCTTCGCTGTGCCACGGCCGTACCGGTCTGGCGGTGCTCGCCCACGCCACCGCGCTGGGCAACGCCCCCGGGCTGTGCGCTTCGTTCTCAGACGGTGATGCCGCTTCGGTGGCGGACGGCTTGCTCACTGGAACCGGAATCGGCCTGCTGGAGGGGGCAGCCGGTATCGCCACCGCCCTGCACACGCTGCACACACCCTCCCCCGACATGGGTTGGGCCGTCTTTCTTCTCCTCGACCACTAGGAGCACCACGTTGACGGGTGACGAGCAGCCGCAGATCCTCATCCAGTGGGCCGACTGGGCCGCCGCCGAACACTGGGGCGTTCACGGCCTGGGCCCGGCTCTCGAAGGAGCGCGCAAGGAGGGGCTCATCCCGGCGTGGTGGTTCGTCCGTAAGAAGCCCCACTGGCGGCTGCGCTACGCCGGAGGCCGCCCGGCCCGGCAGTTCCTGGACACCGAACTACAGCGCCTCCACCGCGAGGGCGCCGTGGCCAGGTGGGTGCACGGCATCTACGAGCCCGAGAACGAGGTTTTCGGCGGAGCGGCGGGGATGGCTCTGGCTCACGCCGTGTTCTGTGAGGACAGCCGCCACCTCCTCGCCTACCTGAGGCGCCGCGACGCGACGTCCGGCACGGAACTCGGCCGCCGTGAACTCACCCTCCTGCTCGGCAGTGCCTTCCTGCGCGGAGCACGGCTGGACTGGTTCGAGCAGGCCGACGTCTGGGCCAAGGTCACCGCTCTACGCGCCCTTCCCGAGCCCTTCCGTCCGGAAAAGGAGCTGCTCTCCTCGGCGCGCACCCTCATGACCCTCAACCCGCGCCCCCTTACCGTTTCGGGACCGCTGCACCACACCAGCAGCTGGGCGCAGGTATTCACCGCGGCCGGAGCCGCCTTGGCCGACCTCGCCGCCCAAGGCAGGTTGAACCGGGGCCTGCGCGCGGTGTGTGCCCACTACCTGATTTTCGCCTTCAACCGGTGGGGCCTGCCCTACCGGGACCAGCACATCCTGTCCACCACCGCCAGAGAGGCCACCATGACCGACACCACCCACCGCACCACGCCCGAGTCCGCGGAGATCCTGCGCGAGGACCTCATCCGGCAGCTACGGGAGAACGGTGTCCTCACCACCCCGGCGGTGGAGGAGGCGTTCCGCTCGGTACCGCGCCACGCCTTCGTCCCCAACGCCACCCTGGAGGAGGCCTACACCAACGCCCCCGTGCACATCAAGCACGACGACAACGGCGCCTCCATCAGCTGCGGCTCCCAACCCGGAGTCGTCGCGACCATGCTGGAACAGGCCCAGCTCGAACCCGGCATGCGCGTACTGGAACTGGGTGCGGGCACCGGCTATAATGCCGCCCTCATCGGTCACCTGGTCGGACCGACCGGATCGGTCACCACCATCGACGTCGACCAGGACCTGGTCGAGGGTGCCCGCGCCCGGCTGAAGGAGAACGGCGCCACCAACGTCACGGTGGTCTTGGGCGACGGTGCGCTCGGCCACCCCGACGCAGCCGCGTTCGACCGGGTGATCGCCACAGTGGGATGTCACGACGTGCCCCGCGCCTGGGTGGACCAGCTCGCCCCCGGCGGCAGGCTCATCGCCCCGGTGCGCATCGCCGGAGACGTCTCCCGCTCCATCGTCTTCGAAGCCCGCGGCGACCACTGGGTTTCCGTGGACAGCCAGCTGTGCACGTTCATGCCCCTGCGCGGCGGAGGCGTGGGTGACGACCCGCGCCGCATCCTGGCTCTGGACGGCGACGGGACGGTTCTGCTCCAGTCCAACCAGGACCAGAGCATCGCACCCGAGCAAGTGGACCACGTGCTCGCCGAACCCTCCGCCACCACATGGACGGGGGTGGACTTCGGCAAGGGCCAGCCCCTGGACCCGATGTGGCTGTGGCTGGCCACCCGTTTGAACAACCGCGTCTCACGCATGCCGGTCCAGCCTCAGGCCGTGACCAGCGGCCTGATCTCCCCCGGACTGCCTTGGGGTGACATGGCCAGCGTCCCCGTGGGCGAGCGGGGGCTGGCGTACTTGACGATGCGCCCGGTGGATGGCCAGCAGGGGCGTCACGAGGTCGGCGTCATCGGACACGCCCCCGCCGGGCAGAAGCTGGCCAAGCAGATGGCCGAACACATCCGGGCCTGGGAACCCCACCGCACCGAGGAACTCTCCTTCGCCCTGCATTACAGCCCTGTCCCGGAACCCTCCACCGTGACCCGACGGGTGCTGGCGCGGACCCACTCCACCCTGATGGTCTCCTGGGGCGAGCCCGCATGAGGTTCGCGCACTGGTTCCCGCTCATCCCCCGGCCGCGCCCGCCCGCGGACAGCCTGAACGCGCGCGTCGAACGCCTCACCGCGGCGGGACGGACCGCGCGGTTCGGTTCGGGTGAGGAAGCCCTAGCTGCCGCCGCGCAGGTCTACAACGGCGCAGCGCTGCTCGCCTCCGACGTCGGACTGCCCGAGCTGGCTCGCGACTGGTGCTGGGAACATGCCCAGGCATGCCTAACGCACCTGCCGCTGAACGCCGCCATGGCCCAACGCGCTCTGGAGCCGGTGGTCAACCTGGCCCGGCTCCGTATCCGAGCGGGCAACGGCACAGAAGCCTTCGCGATGCTCATCGCCCTGCGCGAAGGGGTGCGCACGGCCACGACCACCGTGATCGACGGACATGAACTCCCCCTGGATCGGATCACCGCCTCCGGCAAAGACCGGGCGGAGCTGCACCGCTGGCTGTGGACGGTGTTTCTGGGAGACGGGATGCGGGCCCTGGCTACTGAAGGCAGATGGCAGGAGGCTGCTGAGCAGGCTCGGCAGCACGGCGGGATCGGTGACCGTCTTTTTGACGGCCGCCAGGTCGCCGTCATCGCCGCGCTCACCGGGGGTGATCCGAGAACTGCGCTGGCCATGGCCGAGGACAGCGAGGTTCGGGAACCGTGGGAGAGAGCCGTCCGGGCGAATCTCGTCCTGTGGTGTCACAGGGAATCCGGCGAGGCCACGACCACCGACGCTGATGCGGTCCTGGGTCGTGTCCGTGACGTCGACAGCAACCAGGCCGTGTTCACGACACGACTCGGGATCGTCGCAATGGAACTACTCGGGGATCTCCAAGGGGATACTTCCGAACTCGCTTCACAGCTGGTTGTCGACATCGTCCGCGCACAGGACGGCTACCCGGCCCGGGATCTGCTCACCGCGTGGAAGGGAAAGCTTTCATCCGATCAGGTGGGCAGCTTGATCCCTGTACTCAAATCCTCCGGCCTTGGCCAGCAAATCTTTCCTAACCAGCTGTTCCACGAGCTCCACACTGCGATCAATGAAGCGAGCCGAAGACTCGGCGATCACTCGGTTCTTACATGACAGACGGTCCCCGTAGCGGAAAAGCTACGGGGACCTACCTTTATACGGAGGGCAGAGAACCTCGAACCCGACGTCCGTGCGTTCCCTGGCTAACCCAAAAACTCCAGGACCTGACTCTGCCCCGGGTCTACGCGGCCCGTCCGGAGTGACTCTCTCAACGGCTGGATCAACTCTGCCTTCGACCTAAAGCATGCTGAGACACTCAAGGGCAGGAAGCTCATCTCCTTGGCAAGCCGGGGAAGCAACTTCCAGAGTTAATTACTCTACGGTTACTGTAGACGCGAGAAGACCAGTCCTGGACTCGAGCTCACGTGCAACTTGCACACGACGCTGCGCCTGGGATGGCTTGGGAAGAATAGATTTCAACTCAGTCTGTACATTTCGAAGCCACCCCCCCCAAGCTTCATTCCAGTTGCTCACAGCAGCTGCAACAACACTGGAGTCAACCGGGATCGCGAACTCCCCAGTAAAATTTGGATTAACAGTCAATAGGGCAACTAGAGCCTGAGAATGCGCTTCACTTGGAGTGTCCATCAGCTTATTTGAACCAATGAGAACGTCTCCCTGGTCAAGCAGGGTCTCGCCAAGAGTTACTGGAAGCACTTCATGGGCAGGCACATCTAGGATGATGGTCATCTCCATCGATCCCTCCTCAGCTGGGAGAAAATCTCCAATCTTAGGTGGGATCCCATGATCAATCAGGATACGCGCCGCGATAGGCGCAGGATCAAAAACAGTCCTGCGAACTGCCTTCTGCTGCTGCTCTCGACCACTCACCGTGCGCTGAGTGCGCTCCATGACCAGGTCTCTGATAGATCGTTCGACAGCACGAGCAGCATCATCGGCATCAGGACCAAATAGGTACCTCATCGCCCACGAATCAAATTCTTGGCGATCAGCTTGACGGAGTTCATCGTCAATTGGTAGCACCGGACGGGCAGACAAGCGTTCGAAGAGTTCAACCAGATCCTCCGCTTGCGAATTTGTAAATTTCAACGGATTGATGATTGGCATCTGCTCAAGTTCGCGGATATATGTGTGAAGGACTCCGTCCCCGCCTCCTCTCCGTCCATACACCTCTGCCATAAGATTTGTCCACGTAAGATTAGCAACCGCCGCGAAGGCACGAGGAACGGAAAGTTCCGCAGGTGGGGCTGAGTAAATAAAGTTATCTGGGATCAGAATATCTGCTGCAAGCGTTGGCGCATAGTGTCGCTCTCCCCTGCCCTTGACCCAACAAACCCTTCCTGGACCAGTGGAGATCCTGGGCACTTGGAACCACACGGGCCTAACGCGAACTTGAGAGCGCTGAGCAGGAATACCCCCAGCTCGCCGGCTTCCTTCTTTAGCTGGAAAGTCGGTAGTCTCACCATAGTGAATATAGGAAAGCACATGAGCCCACCGCTTGAGTTCTATTTCGCTCTTCGTCTCCTGCAGATAAAGCATTCGCCAGGGATCAGTGTCCTCGACTTTAACATCGATTCGCCCTTCCAGGATCCCTGGGCGGCGGACCATAGGTTTGAGGGCCTCACGTTCAATAACGTGTAGAGCCTGCCTACCATCCCGAACAACTGTGAGGCGCTGTCGATCTCGTTGAGACCTCAGGCCCATTCGGGCCATGATCGTTGGATCAGCAATTTCCTCAAGGCAAAAATAACCTACAACCCGGGTGGGAATTCCGGACTTGGCAGGCGCAATATCGCCTAGGCGAATGAGCTTAGAATCTGCCTTGCGGCGCAACGCTCCAATACTCGGCGGTTCGACGAGACATGCACCCCAGAATGAACCGAGTTTACCAGGGAATGCATGCTTAGCACCAAGGATTCGAAAATCCACTCCGCCAGACATTATTTCTCCTCGCTAGAATTACCAGCATCGCGCCCAGAATCCACCAATTGAGCCTGCGGAAATACTCGGATATCCCACCGGAGATCCTCGCCTACATCAAAAGTAGTTTCCAGAATCTCATCGATTACATCCTCTCCTCGCTTGCCACGCGAAAAGTCCATTTCCAAGAGATCAGACAAAGGCTGCTTAAAGCGCACGAAACGAACCAGGTGATCTTCTGGCATGTTCGGGTTTGGCATATGCGAGAACCTTGCAGTAGGCTCTTCTACCTTTTCCGCAAGGATGATTACGGTATTCTGCTTCGCAGCAAACCATCGTTCCACCCTGCTATCGATAATAGCATGCACCTTGAAATATCGAGAGAGGAAGGCGAGCACAGCATCTCCATATTCAGAGGCCAGCAGGCTCCATGAAACAATAAAACCCAGCCGCCCACCAGGCCGCAAATACATATGCGCACCCGCGATGAAAAACGCCCATATGTCAGCCTTGCCAGTGAAATTTGGATAGGTCGTTTGAGTCTTATTAAAGTGGTTCTGAAGGAATTCAAGAACCTCCTGACGCTCTTCAGGGGTGCGGTTTTCGAATCTGATATATGGAGGGTTTCCGACTACGGCATCTACGTGCTTCGGGTACTTAAGGCGACCCACTGAAGGGAGAGTCAGCGGGCTCTGATATCCGGGGTAAGTATCAAAAAAGTCGGCGCGAAATACACGAGGATAAGCAGACGTTGCTGAGGAGTCAGCAAGCGTCAAGTTGAATCCAGTTAGGGAAGCAGCAAACTCCGCCAGCTCAACGGCGTAAACTTCCTCAAGCGCCTGTTCATGTGTTGACCCAAGAGCCCTTTTTCGATCGTAACACATTGTAACGAATGTACCGGCACCAGAAGATGGATCTAGAACAACGTCTGCAGGCTCCCGCACAGCATATGCAGTAATCAGCTCTACGACTGTATCAGGGGTGTAATGAACTCCCATGACATGCCTGTGCTCGTCGTCAAGGAGAGACTCATAAAGTCCCGGAACATAGGATGCTGGGGCTTCCCAATCAGCACCTTTAACTACATCAATTAGCTTACCCCAGCGTTCTCCGGTGTCGCGAGTGGAACTTTCGCCATCGACAAACACGATGTCATCGAGGTCTGTGGAAGAGAATTGAACTTCAAAGTCGCCCGTCTTTCGTCGTGCGTGCTCGTACAAACTTCGCAGATCGCTAGCGACTCTCCTGGGATCAGACGTGTTTCGGGCGATCTCCAGGGCATCCAACTCAAAGCTGGTTCCATCCGGGCGTGTAGCTGTTGCCAAGGCTTGGTAAAGCATAAGGCGCGTGGAGATAACAAACGCAGATATGGTTGCTACCTGCTCGGATTCCGAAATGAAATTATCCACGTTCCCGTGCGGGTCAAGTGAAATTTCAACACCAAACTGGGAACGGAAGATATCCAGAGTTTTCTCTCGGAAGTCGTTATCCTTCGCCGATTCACGGATTCGCTCGGACGCCTCTTCCGCCACGTCAGCAATGGAGCTCTTCAGTTCGGAAGCTTGTGGTGGTAGTTTCTTCTCTCCCTTCTTACGATACATCTTCTTTCGATATATTTCAGAAAATTCATCCAGAAATGCCCGCCAATTCGTGCGCATTTCATCTCGGCGAGCATGGGCAAAGCGGGAATGACTCAGGTCATGAGCTATTTCAAAACTCAGAATCGGATCGGACTGACTAGGCCCTTTTTTCGTTTCCCAGAGTATAATTTCACGAAAGTTGCATGTTAGAAAAAAGGGAAGACCCCGACCAACTGCTTTCTTCCAGGCATCAACTAGAAGCTCTGGGGAATTTGCCTGAGCCACCTCTGGACGCTTCATTTCCACGCTTGCCAGCGCAGATTTCTTTGATCGAATAGTCAGATCACATCGTTTGGTTCCACCAGAACTCTGATCGAATACGTGCTCTTCAACGTCGGCGTGATAGAAGATGGGGTCAATTCCATCACTTTCGAGCTTCTCCGCCCTGGATTCCGTTGGCGCACTAAACCAGCCCGCAAGAGTACGTTCGTCAGTAATTGCCTTGGCTTTTGCCACGCCGACTATCCTTACTTCCTAGTACAGCCGTTCGCTGCCTTGCCCTCGCATCGACTCGTGTTGCGCCAGGCTTCTGAGACAGCTTCCACAGGTTGTCGGAACCAGGGGCTCCACTACCGTCGTTACAGCACTAGGATAGCCGTCTCACCTAGATGAGACGATCCCCTAATCCACATAGGCGCCTTTGCCTCCGTCTCAACCCCAGTTTGATCACAGCCGACGCCACTGAGGTCCAAGCCGAACAGACCGACCGGCTCCTCCACGCCCACCTTCTCAGGTGCAAGAGACTGTTTTTTAGAAGTGGGGAACGGTTAGGAGGTCTCCAGGTCGCTGGTGGTGCGCACCCCAGGCTTGTGCAGAGCAGCCAGTGACACATACCGCTGTCCCATCGTCCACGCCCACGGACGACCGGAGGAGGCCACCGTGTCATTGACCACCGGCGCCTCCAACACCACAGTCTCGGCATCCTCTGGGCCGGAGAGCAGGAACACCATGTACTCTTCGCCCTCCTCCCGTTCCCCTGCCTCCAAGGCTCTACGGATCACAGCCCCGATACGCGCATCGGTCCCGCTGTTGGCCTCACGCCGGTCGGCCTCGGCGTAAGTGAACGGCACTCGGTCCTCGCAGGCTTCGATACGGGCGATCTCGGGCTTGATGGCCTGCTGGGCGTAGAAGCCCATGTGGGTCAACCCGTCCCGGAAGGAACGGCGGGGCTGGCAGATGTAGGCGCCGGTGTCCAGGTACTCGTCGTAGGCCAGGTCGGCGGCGACGATGACCACCTCGTCGGTGGTGAGCAGGCCGTCGTTGTCGAACAGGGCCTGCAGTTCCCGCAGCAGGAACCGGTCCCGCTCCGACGGGGCGAGCAGGGCATCGTCCAGGACCGCAGTGATGGCATCGTGCAACGCGGCGAAGTTGAACCACACCACCCGCTGATCCGCCAAGGAGGCGGTCACCGGCGGCTGTGTCGCATCGGGGGTGAGGACGAACAGCAACTGTCCCGGCCCCTCCCCCAGGGCCTTCAGATGGGCGCGCAGTTGCTTCTCGTCGACCGTGCCGCGGGCGGTCTTGACCTCGAACAGGTAGGTGAAGTCAGCGGAGATCCGGGCGTCGGGGACCGAGCCCGCGCCGGTCGCGGGCTGGTTAGTGAAGGCGACCGTCTCCAGGGTGGACTCGCCGGAGGCCCGGGAGAGGATCTCCTCGGTCAGGGACAGGCCGACGCGTTCGAAGACCGCGAGCATGGAGGAGGTGATGCGGTTCTCGCCCTGGCGGTAGGTGGAGAACAACGGAGTGAACGACATGGGCACCATCTCCTGGGGGTGTGGGTAGTCATCTCTTCACCGTGTGACGGAAGATGGCTTCCCGCTCGTGAGGACCTCGCGAGGTGCCATCGGACGCCGCCACGGGCCCGTGTGTGCTCCGATTATGCTCCGCTGTTCCGGACTGGGACGACACCGGGCGGCACCTCTTGACACGAAACGATGGCGATGGTCGGATGGATAGGGACGAAACGGCACCGTGTGGCACGTATAGGCACGAAAGCACCGGACTTCTAATCCGATGGTCGCAGGTTCGAATCCTGCCGGGTGCGCCACAAAACCCCAGGTCAAACGGGGTGCGCGAGTCGAACAGGCGAGGCGCCGGTCCCGGATCGGGGCCTGAAATGCTCCCCGTGTGCTCCGCAGTGCAAGGTCCAGTACAGGTGGGCACCCACCTCGCGGAGCACTTTGCCATCCCGTGACCCTACGGGCCCGAACCAAGGAACGCCCCCGGGTCTGCCCGCCAGCGCCCCACAGCCGCCGCAGGACCGGCGATCCCGGCCCACGGGACCTGGGGCCGCCCACCGGCCGGATACGGCCAATGCGGCCGAAGCCCTTACCCCACCGAGCCTCGCACGCCACAATCAGATGGCATCAACAAAGCATGAGAAGAACGAGGCGGCGTCGCCAACACCGCGGACGAAGACACCCTCCGGTGGTGCTGTTGTCCAGAGCCCGAACGTACACGTAGTCCTCCCTGCGGCTCACCAGGTGGACTGGCCAATTCGCGTCAGTGCCCTCCACCCGAATCAGCAGCGCATGAGCAGCCCGACATCCCTCGCCCGATGGGTGTGGGCCCCACCGGCTCGTCCGGGATCATCAGGCTCATGGGCGTATGCAACTGTGGGCCGTATTCGACGGGGAGAACGCCCTCGAACTCACATGATCCGCCTCGCAGCGATTTGACACCTACGCCGCGAGTTCGGCCCACCCTGGTTCCAGAAGGTACCGCCCACATCGAGATCCGACTCCAAAAGGAATTCTGGACTCGGGAGACATCCGACATGGTGGGCAACCCCATCAACGAACACCAGGATGACAGGATCACGCTTCCACCGGAGGGGCCTCCGGCGCGCGATCCCAAGCCTTCCGCAAGGCCGTCGAGTACCACACCCAAGCGATCCTCGACGGCCGGGAGCGCCCTTCCGAACGCGGATAGTGTGATGCCTTTGACTTGCCCACAACAAACCGCCGATGGGCCAAACAGATCCTCAAGGCAGCAGAAGCACGCGCGAACGAGCACGACACCATCACGCTGCCGCATCCTCAATTTTTCTCCACCTGGGCGCAAGACTCTGATCGACTGGCGTTCGGAGTCTTCCACTGCTTCAATGCCCGCTATCCAGTGAGAAATAACCCTAGGAGAACAGCCAAACAAGAGAAAAGAGGAAACACATAACGAAAGAGGATCCGATTAGCAAGTCAAGCCATTTGGGTGCTGTTGAGTTACGACTGACAAGAAAAACTTTGGCCAGTAGGGCGATGGCCCCGATGGCCATGAGTGCGAAGGTTGCGGGGACTATCAGCATCTCTCCTAAGGGTCACCAGGGAAGCTTCCTGGTGACCCACTTTTTCCATCAACAATCTAGAAGATCAGTATCCCAGGGACATCCACAAGACATAGGACCAACCACTCAGCAAAAAAACGGAAGCAATCAGCCAAAATCCAATCTCTGCTTTCTCTATTTCCTTCCCCTGGCTCGACAAACGACGCACACGCACCGTGCAGACGAAAGCGAACACGATCAAAAAAAATGAAGCGATAGAAATCATTCTTACTCGTTTTGTTGTGGGCAACCGACGGGGAAGCCGGTTGCCCTGCCTGTGGTATCAGATCAGCACGACATCATCCCGTGGATCGATCCGCCGATTCCTACAATCGTGATTCCCAGCATGATGGCAGGGAGCGCAACACCACCCGTAGCAACTCCGGCAGCGATCGCTGCCACGCCATAAGCTCCATACGCGTACGACGCCATACCCCCGACAAATCCAGCGATTCCCCACCCGCAGGAAGCGTTAAGGCCCGTAGGGTCCATCTTGTTGATCGGGTCGCAGGCCGCGTAGGCGTAGTTGTTGAGTTCCTGCCGGGACGGGTCCGGCTGGGTGAAGCCCAGCGTGAACGTGCTGTGGAACCGGTGGTTCAGATGCACCGTGCCGTCCTGGAACTGGTAGGCGCCGGTGAATCCGAACGGACTCAACGCCGCCGCCTCGGTCCCCTCCAGGCTCTCAGAGGCGCGCTCGCCGTAGGGGCTGTAGTCATAGACCACGTCCGGGGACTCAGCCTCCGACCCCTCAGAGGTGAGAGCCAGCACGGTGTTCTGGTGGTCGAGGGTGTAGTGGAAGCGCTCGTTGCCGTCCCAGGCCACCATGGAGACCAGACGGCCCTCGGGGTCGCGCACGAAGCTGGTGCGCTCGCCGGCGGAGGCGATGTTGGTGACCCCCAGGGCGGTGTTGGACAGCTGCCGCTCCACCCGGGTGCCCTCGTGCACGTCGGTGACGCCGCGCATCTGGGTCTGGTCGGTGGTGTCATAGCTCAGCCACGAGGCCAGCTCGCCCTCACCGTCATCAGAGCGCAGCGTCTGGTTGGTCACCGAGTACTCATAGACGTACTCACCCCGCGAGGTCATGTTCCCGGCCTCGTCGTGGCCCACCTCGGCCCCGCGAGCGCTGGTGGGCTGGTCGGCGTCGTTGTAGGCGAACTCCTCGGCCCCGGCGGTGAGCAGGTTGCCAACGTCGTCGTAGGTGTAGTCGGTGGTGCCGTCACTGGTGAGGCGGTCCAGACCGTCGTAGGTGAAGGTCTCGGTCTCACCGCCGATGGTGCGCGACTGGAGCTGGTCGCTGTCGACTCCGTCGTCGTCGTAGGAGTAGACAGCCTCCACCAGGGCCTGGTCGGCGGCTCCGGTGGTGGTGATACCGGTCAACCGCCCCGAGTCGTCATAGGCGCGCTCCTCCACAGCTCCGTCCGGGTGTTCGATGGACGTGCGGCGGTTGTTCTCGTCGCTGGTGAAGGTGGTCTCAGCACCGGTGTGGTCGGTGAGCGAGGTCAACCGGAACGCGGCGTCGTAGCCATACGTCGTGGTCTTACCGTGTTCGACCATCTCAGTGACGTTGCCCGCGGCGTCGTAGGCGTAGGTGGTCGTCTCGCTCCCGCTGCTGTCGGTGCGCACGGTTTGGAGCAGGTCACCGCGGCCGTTGTAGGAGTGCTCCACGCTCGCCTGGTCGGTGTGCGTGGCCACCTGGCGGCCGTTGCCGTCGTAGTCGATGGCCTGGAGCAGGTCACCGCCCTGGGAGATGGACACGATCCGGTCCAGCCGGTCGTAGCCGTACTCCAGCCTCACACCGTTGCCGTCGGTGACCGAGGTGACCCGCGACAACGCGTCGTAACCGTACTCGGTGGTGCCCATCGGCCCCGGCTCGTCCATCGCCGTCATGTTCCCGGCGCGGTCGTAGGAGTAGCTGGTGGTGTTGCCGCCTGCGTCGGTGACCTCGTCCACCAGCCCGTTGGAGTGGTAGGCGATGTCGGTGACCTCGATGTCCATCTCCTCCTGGACGGCGGAGGTGAGGTTACCAGCGTCGTCGTAGGACATCTCCAGCGTGTCCCCGTCCGGGGTGGTCACGCTGGTGGGCTTGGCCGGGTTGGCGGTGTCGGTGAACCCGACCGAGGTCGCGGCTCCCGTGGGCAGTTCGGTGCCGATGAGGTTGTTGAACTCATCGTGCTCGTAGGTCACCGAGGCTTGCAGGGCGTCGGTGGTGGTGGCCACGTCCGAGTTCGCCGTCCAGGTCTGGGAGCGGGTGTTGCCGACCTGGTCGGTCGCCGAGGTTTGCCGTCCCCGGTCGTCGAACTCCAGGGTGGACTCGCCACCTTCGGGGTCGGTGACCGTGGTCTGGGTGTTGGACGAGGATTCGTCGGCGTAGGAGTAGGTGGTGGTGGCTCCGTCCTCGCTGCCGTCGGGCACGGTCAGGCTGGAGACCTGGTCGTTGTCGTTGTAGGCGATTTTCCACACCGCGCCGGTAGCGTCGGTGACCGACGTCAGGAGTTTGCCATTGAGACCGCTCTTGCCTTGTCGGTAACCGAACTCCAGCTCTTGGCCTGCTCGGTCGGTGAATGCGATCAAACTGTTGCTGACCTTGTCGTCCCAGGTACGGGATACGGCGGTCTCACCGGTGGGATCGGTGATGGTGGGCAGAACCCAGCGATCCCAGGTGAAGGTAGTGATCCGCTCCTGGGTGTCCACGATCGAAACCAGTTCGCCGTCGCTGTCGTAGCGCATGTGGTTCGTGTTGCCGTTGCGGTCGGCCTGGGAGTGCAACCAGCCGTTGGTGGTGAAGGTCCACACTTGGTCTTCGTACTCGCCGCGGTGGAAAGTCAACTCATAGCGGCCGTTGTCCAACTCCTCCAGATCGGCGTTGACTCCCGAAGGCGGAGTGTAGGAGCCGTTTTCTTCGAGGGTGAAAGTCGCGCAGTAACCGGAAGGCCCCTGGAAGATAACGTCGTCTCTGAAAGTTGACAGTCCCACGTCTTGGCCGTGGGACAGGCTCCAGCCACCGTAAGAGAGCTCGGAGTTGTAGAAACTGGAGATTGACAGATCCAGTCCAGTGCCAGCCATGGTCAGGTCGCGGTGACGCAGGACGAGGTTGCCGCCCTGGGTGTTGACCGTCAGTTCCATGCGGTCACTGATCTGGTGGCGCTCCAGGGGGTACCAGGACTGGATGCCACGGTTGCTACCGTCGTCACAGGTAAATGCCTGTGCCTCGGAATTTTCAGCGAACGACTCTGCTTCAGAGTCGGCTCCGGGCGGGGTCCAGGGTTCGTTGGGCGGTTCTCCGCCGACGGGTTCGGTGTTGGCCTCGCCCGGCTCCCAGGTGTCGGGGACCGGAACGGTGCGATCACGCGGGGAGTGGGGGTCGGTGTCGGCCAGGGCCGGGGGTGCGGACAGCAGCCCCAGCACGAGGGTGGAGGCGGCCGTGGCGGCCGTCAGGGACCAGGGGATGTGCCTTCTCACGAGGGGGATCGCTCCCAGGGGTTGGGATGTGCACGGGTAACACCCGGACACACGACCCTCAAGAGTTGGGGCGGTCTCCGGGTGATTCAGGCACGGTGACGTTACGTTCAGCGGCAGCAAG